>CALMIB010000291.1 GCA_937863945.1 uncultured Longilinea sp. | reverse complement strand
GCTTCCCCTCATTTTTTTCTGAAAAATGGAGACGGTCAAACCGCGGCCGCCGCCGGTTTTGTGCGCTGCTGCGATGACGACGGTTAATACAAACCCGCTCCAAAAACACGTGCGTCACAGCCGCCATGCCCTTTCTGATTTTTCACTGATTTTTCACCCCTTGACATCCCGCCAAATCTGCCTATAATCCACCCGACATGTATGAACAAGCGCGCCTGAATGTTCCACCTGTACTGCCCCCATCGCCCCGGGTTCCTGGGGCGTTTCTTTTCCCCGCTGTCCGCCACCCCGAGATTCTTCTCGGGGTGTTTTTTTACCCGAAGGAGGTGAGCCTGTGATCCAATTGCCCGGCCTGATCGATCCGCACGTGCACATGCGCGAGCCCGGCGGCGAGCACAAGGAGGACTGGGACAGCGGCACGGCTGCCGCGCTGGCGGGCGGTTTTACCCTGGTGCTGGCCATGCCCAACACCAGGCCGCCGGTCACGGATGCCGCTTCGCTGGAAGGGGCGCTGGCGGCTGCCCGCGCCAAAGCGCGTTGTGATTACGGCCAGTACCTGGGCGCCGGCCCCGACAACGCCGCAGCGGCCGCAGCGCTGGCCGGGCGCTCCGCCGGGCTGAAGATGTACCTCGACCAGACCTACGGCCCGCTGCGCCTGGACGATATGACCCTGTGGATGCAGCACTTCGAGCGCTGGCCGGCCGATCTGCCCATCGTGGCGCACGCCGAGAGCCGCAGCATGGCCGCGGTGCTGCTGATGGCGCAGCTTTTCGACCGGCCGGTGCACATCGCGCACGTCTCGCTGCGCGAAGAGATTTTGCTGATTCGCAAAGCCAGGGAACGCGGCCTGAAGGTCACCTGCGAGGTGGCGCCGCATCACTTAATGCCCCCACCCAACCCTCCCCCAAATTCACAGAATTTGGGGGAGGGCCAGGGAGGGGGCCGCCTGGAAGTCCGCCCGCGGCTCAACACGCCCGAAGACCGCCAGGCGCTGTGGGACAACCTGGACGCGATCGACTGCTTCGCCACCGATCACGCCCCGCACACGCTGGCTGAGAAGGACGGTCCCAACCCGCCGCCGGGCTTCCCCGGGCTCGAAACCGCCCTGCCGCTGCTGCTGACCGCTGTGCACGCCGGCCGCCTGACGCTGGACGACATCGTCCTGCGCTGCCACACCAATCCGCGCCGCATCTTCCACCTGCCCCAACAGCCCGACACCTGGATCGAGATCGACCCGGACGCCGAATGGAGCCTCCGCGCCACCGAGATGCACACCCGCTGCGGCTGGACGCCCTACGAGGGTATGCCCGTGCGCGGCCGCGTGCAGCGGGTGGTGCTGCGCGGCGCGGAGGTTTTTAAAGATGGAAGAGTGCTGGCAGAGCCAGGAATTGGAAGAAATGTAAGAGATTGCTGAATGCTGAATGAATAATTCGGTATTCGTCAATTCGATGATTCGGTAACCGGCATTGAGTCACGAATCATGAATCGACGTCTCAACCCTCTGCCGAGAGGTAAACGAATACCGAATCAACAAATCAACCCATACCGTTTTTTTACCCCCAAGGAGACCCACCCATGCACATCCCACCCGCAAGACGACAAAGCCCGTATCTTCCCTTCGGCGAAAACAAGGAATCCGCCTGGTACGGCAAAGACATCCTCTCGGTCAGGCAGTTCAGCGTCGACGACCTGAACTACATCTTCGGCGTGGCCAACGAAATGCGCGGCATGGTCAAGCGCATCGGCACGTTCGACCTGCTCAAAGGCAAGATCCTGGCCAACCTGTTCTACGAACCCTCCACGCGCACCTCGTCGAGCTTCACCTCGGCCATGGAGCGCCTGGGCGGCTCGGTCATTCCAATCAACGAGGTCAAATACTCGTCGGTTTCGAAGGGCGAGAGCCTGGCCGACACAGTGCGCACGCTGGAATGCTACGCCGATGTGATCGTGCTGCGCCACCCCGAGGTTGGCTCGGCGGCGCTGGCAGCCCAGTACGCGCGCAAGCCGGTCATCAACGCCGGCGACGGCGTGGGTGAGCATCCCACCCAGGCGCTGCTGGACATGTTCACCATCTTCGCCGAACTGGGCAGCGCCGAAGGCCTGACCGTGACCATGCTGGGCGACCTGAAGTACGGCCGCACGGTGCACTCGCTGGCGCGCCTGCTTTCGCTGTTCAACGTCAGGCTCAACTACGTCTCGCCCGCCATCCTGCGCATGCCGCAGGAAGTGATGGATGAGGTGGCCGCCAAGGGCATCCCGCAGACGGCATTCGACCGCCTGGAGGACGCCCTGCCGCAGACCGACGTGCTCTACGTGACCCGCGTGCAGAAGGAGCGCTTCGAGGACGTGCAGGTGTACGAGCAGGTGAAGGGCCAGTTCGTGGTCAACCCGGAGATTATGAAACTGGCCAAATCCGAGATGATCGTGATGCACCCGCTGCCGCGCGTCGGCGAGATCAGCATGGACTTCGACGACGACCCGCGCGCCGCCTACTTCCGCCAGATGGAATACGGCCTGCACGTGCGCATGGCCCTGCTGGCGATGGTGCTGGGGAAGGCGTAGAGAAGAACGGTATTGGGTAATCGTATATCCGCATACCGCATACCGCATACCGAATCAACGAATACCGAATCATTGAATCACGAATCCCATTAAACCCATTATAATTCCCCCCATGAGCACCCAATTCTTCACCCAACTGGACGAACGCGCCCGCCGCACCGGCTCGCTGCTGTGCATCGGGTTGGACCCGCACAGCGAAGACCTGCCGGAGCACAGCGCCGCGGCCGCGCGCGACTTTTGCCTGCGGCTGATCGACGCCACCCGCGACGTCGCGCTGGCCTATAAACCCAACGCGGCCTTCTTCGAGGCCCTGGGCGCGCCCGGTTGGCAGGCGCTGCGCGAGGTGATCGACGCGGTGCCGCACGGTGCGCCGGTGATTTTCGACGCCAAGCGCGGCGACATCGCCTCCACCGCCGAGGCTTATGCCGAATCGGCCTACGAGCAGCTCGGCGCGGACGCCATCACCCTCAATCCCTACCTGGGCTACGACTCGCTGCAACCTTTCCTGCAGGCCGGCAAGGGCGTCTTCCTGCTGTGCAAAACCTCCAACCCCGGCACCATCGACGTGCAGGACCTGGCGCTGGCCTGCGAGGGCCGCCCGCTGCGCCTGTATGAAAAGGTGGCCCTGCTGGCCCAGGACTGGAACGACGGCAACAACAACATCGGCCTGGTGATGGGCGCCACGCACACCGAGGCGCTGCGCCGCGTGCGTTCGCTGGCCCCCAACCTGTGGTTTCTCTCGCCCGGCGTGGGCGCCCAGGGCGCCGACCTGCGCGCCGCGCTGCAGGCCGGGCTGCGCGCCGACGGGCTGGGCATGCTCATCCCGGTGGCGCGCGCCGTCTCCCGCGCCGCCGACCCGCGCGCCAGGGCGCTGGAACTGGGCGCCGAAATCAACCGCGTGCGCGACGAAGTGCTGGCGCATCCCGAAACCGCCGCGCAGGCCAAAAAGCGCCAGGTGTCGGCCTCGCTGGCCGAGGGCCTGCTGCGCGCCTCGTGCGTGCGCTTCGGCCAGTTCACGCTCAAATCGGGGCTGATTTCGCCCATCTACATCGACCTGCGCCAGCTTGTTTCGCACCCCGACCTGCTGGCCGAGGCCGCCGCGGCCTACAAACCGCTGCTGGACGAGCTGCAATTCGACCGCATGGCCGCGCTGCCCTACGCCGCGCTGCCCATCGCCACCGCCATCAGCCTGCAATCCGGCTGGCCGGTGATCTACCCACGCAAAGAGGCCAAGAGCTACGGCCTGCGCGCCGAGGTGGAGGGCGAATATCACGCCGGCGAGCGTGCCGTGGTGATCGACGACCTGGCCACAACCGGCGGCAGCAAGTTCGAAGCCATCGACAAGCTCACCCAGGCCGGGCTGGAGGTGCGCGACGTGGTGGTGCTGATCGACCGGCAGTCCGGCGCGCGCGAAGCGCTTGAGGGCGGCGGCATCCGCCTGCACGCCGTGCTGACCCTGACCGACCTGCTGAATTACTGGGAGGCCACCAACCGCATCCCCCCCGAGCAGATCGCCGCCGTGCGCACCTTCCTCGAAGGGCAGTAAGAGGGATTCGCCACGGAGACATTATGCCTAAAGCATACCGCACCGTACGACCCCTCATCTTCCGGCTGACGCCCGAACAGGCGCACGCCGGCACCATCGCATTGTTGCGCCTGGGCGGCAGCCTGGGCGTTGGGCGTTGGCTGCTGCGCGCCTGGTTCCGCCCGCGCATGCAGGGCCCGGCCGTGCAGGCCTTCGGGCTGACCTTCCCCAACCCGCTCGGCATGGCCGCCGGCTACGACAAGGACGGCCTGGGCTGGCGCGGGCTGGCCTGCCTGGGCTTCGGGCACATCGAAGTGGGCACCGTTACGCCCAAAGCGCAGCCGGGCAACCCCCTGCCGCGCATCTTCCGCCTGGTGGAACAGGAGGCCGTGATCAACCGCATGGGCTTTCCCAACCGCGGCGCCGAGTTTTTAGCCGCGCGCCTGCGCGCACCGCGCCCGCAGGGCCTGGTGCTGGGCGTCAACATCGGCAAGAACAAAGCCACCCCGCTGGCGGAAGCCGCCGGCGACTACTTGAGCCTGTTCGATACCTTCGCCCCGCTCAGCGACTACCTGGCGGTCAACATCAGCTCGCCCAACACGCCCGACCTGCGCAAATTGCAATCGCGCCAGGCGCTGGAGGACCTGCTGGCGCCGCTGGCGGTCCGGCGCGCCGCATTCGCGCAGGCGCACGGGCGGCGTGTGCCGCTGCTGGTCAAGCTGGCGCCCGACCTGGACGATGTGGAGCTAGATGAAGCATTGGATGCGGTCATCCGGCACGGCATGGACGGCGTGATCATTCACAACACCACCGTGCGCCGCGACCTGGTGGCCGGCGCGCCCAAAGCCGGTGAAACCGGCGGGTTGAGCGGCCGGCCGATCAACGCCATGAACACCGCCATGCTGCGCAAGGTGGTGGCGCGCACCGGCGGCCGCCTGCCGGTGGTGGCCAGCGGCGGCGTGATGGGTCCCGCCGACGCGCAGGAGAAGCTGGACGCCGGGGCTGCCCTGGTGCAGCTTTATACCGGGCTAGTATATGAAGGTCCGGGGCTGGTGCGGGAAATTCTGAATGCCGGTTTGAGAGGCGCAGGGTTCTGAAGAAGGGACAGGATGAACGGGGTCAACAGGGTGGGGATGACAATCGAGGTACCCTGTTCCCCCGATTGATTATTGCAAAGATCCTTGCCTGCGCTCAGAGGTTGTGAAATAAACCTGGCAAATGTTAAAGAAATAGGGCAGGATAAAAGAAAGCGACAGAGAACACAGACTCTGAGAAAAGCGAGAGAGAAGATTTGAGAATCCTATCAGCTCCCCCGCTCGCTTTTCCGTGAACTCTATGTGATTTTCTTAAGATACGGACTGTTTTATTTCAAACCACTAATGGAGGAATTGTACTGAACCAATTTGTTCCAGTTGATTTCCCCATTCTCTTTGCAGAATGTAGTGGAAAACTCACTGGTGAAGCGATTGATCATGCTGGAATACAAAAGTTCATATTCATCATTCTTTGATTTCGCGTTATAGCCAAGCGGCTCAATGATTTCAAGATACAGGTTCTCATTCCCCGAGATGAATTCCCAAAATTTTTGTCCGCAATACTTTTGATAGCCGCCCTTGTCGGGTTTGTTATCCCTGCCATAACAGCAACCATTCACCGCAACCACGGTCAAATGTGAATTGCTTGTGCGCAACGATTTCGCGGCGGAGAGAAAATCCTGCTTCAATTTGTCAATCTGCGAACGATTCGCCCAATTCGGTCCCGATTTGATGCTGACGATGTAGCGGATATTCTCCTTGTCGAACTCCAAATCAATACCCGGGATGCCCGATTTCCAACCGCCGTACACAGCCTGGTTGATAAAAATTGCCAATCCCTCCAGCCATTCGCCAAAGATGGTTTCTTCATTGGATGAAATATGCGCATCGACAATGCCCCGCACGATTGTTTCGGATGTTAGCATGTGCTTGGCTTTGTATAAGTATGGATTCTTGCGTTTCAGTACATCCAATAGTTTTAATTTATCAAGCCCATCCAGACGCTGCCTGTGAAATTCTCCAATATGTTCATTGACGTACTTTCTGACATCATCGAGATTGATTTCATTCACCCGGTTTACCCTTTCCTGGTCAGCATTTCAGACCGAATGCGATTTGCGGCTAACTCACAATACTCCTGGTTAATATCGATTCCCAGATAGTTGCGCTCCAAGCGGCTTGCTGCCACACAGGTTGTTCCGGAACCATTAAAAGGATCCAGGATCATATCACCGGGTTGAGTGAACAGCTTGATAAACCATTCGGGCAAAGCCACCGGGAAAACCGCCGAATGTTGCTGGTTGTAACATTCGGTGGCCATGTGCAATACATTGTTCGGATAAACCATATCCCTGCCCACCCAGTTGGAGATGTTCTTTCCAAATCCACTGCCCACTTTGGAATTATCCCTTTTTTTATCGGTTTCAGATAATTTCTTCAAGCGTGACTGTGCCCAGTCTCCCACTGGAAGCATCACTTCTTCCTGATACATCTTAAAATGTTTCTCTTTGGTGAAATGCAGCAGTCGTTCCCAATTATCGCGAAAGCGGTTGGGCCATTTGCCAGGATAGCTGTTTTTTTTATGCCACATGTATTCTTCGGTCCAGCGCCAGCCCATTTTGCGCATTGCCAAAATCAGTTCGATCACGTAGGTATGGCGTTCGCCATCCACAACCCGTTCCTTGATATTTAAAACAAACGATCCTTCCGGTTTTAAAATTCGGTAAAACTCTTTGGCTTTGGGCATAAACCAGGCCACATATTGATCGGGTTTGATGCCGCCATAAGTGGCGCTGCGCTGGTCGGCATAAGGCGGCGAGGTGAAAATCAGGTCGATGGAATTGTCAGGAATCGCTTTGAGCACCTGCTCACAGTCGCCGTTGATGATGGTGTTCACAAACTCATCGGGGATAAGGGTGTTGATCTCACCCTGGTCGGTGAAAAGAGGCATCTGTAAATGAGGAATCTGGTACAAACCAGTTGAATCATTAATGGATTCACGGGGGAGATTGGCAATGGAATAAATGGTGTAGGTTTTTTCGTTATTGTTCTCGGTCATTTGTTCTCACAATAAAGGGATTTGAAGTATGGATGGTTTGGAAGATCATATCATGTTCTTTATTTCCATTGTAGTGTCTTGCACTGGATAAAGAAAGCTTGCAACGCGTTTGGGGCCCATCTTTCTGTCTTCTTTCTTCCCTCTCCAGTTATAATGAATATAGCCGCGCCATCCGGGCGCGGGAACGTTCCCACGGAGGTGAACCCATGGCACACCGCACGACGCCAGAAGAACGCGAGATCATCAAGCTCATCGCGCGCATGCCCTTTGACGAGGCGCAGCGCAAGGGCTGGAGCGACGCCATCGAAGCCGGCGGGCTGACCGAAGAGCTGGCCGCCGAAATTCACAAAGCGCTGGCCGCGCCGCACGAAGGCGAGGCCGACCCGGCCGCGCGCGCCCGCCTGCTGCCCGAAATCACCCGCCTGGTCAACCGCTGGCGGCTGACGCAGGGATCGAGCAAGTTCCGCAAATAACCCCTTCCCCTCACCCCGACCTCCCTCGGGGTGAGGCCTGTTAAACCCATGCTGATTCACAACCTCTCCCAACTGTTGACGCTTTCCGGCGGGCCGCAGCGCGGCAGCGACCTGGGCCGCCTGAACATCCTCCCCAACGGCGCAGTGCTGGTGCGCGGCGAAACCATCGCGGCGGTGGGCGCGGCGGACGAGCTGCTGGCCGCTTACCCGCACGAGCAGCGCTTCGATGCCGGCGGCGGCGCGGCACTGCCAGGCTTTGTGGACCCGCACACCCACCTGATCTGGGCCGGCGACCGCGCCGCCGAGTTCGAGATGCGCCTGGAGGGCAAAACCTACCTGGAGATCCTGGCGGCCGGCGGGGGCATCCTTTCCACGGTGCGCGCCACGCGCGCCGCCTCGCTCGAGCAGCTCAAGGCGCAGACGCGCCTGCGCATGCAAACCGCCTTCCGCCACGGCACCACCACCGCCGAGGCCAAGACCGGCTACGGGCTGGAGGCGGCCAGCGAACTGCTGCAATTGCAGGCGCTGCTGGAACTGGACGCGGAGGGCCCGCTGGAGCTGGCGCCTACCTACCTGGGCGCGCACGCCATCGCGCCGGAGTACAGGGATAATCCTGACGGCTACGCCGATCTGCTGTGCGGCGAGATGCTGCCTGAACTGCGTCGCTGGTGGGATGCGCACGCCGCGGGCCGGGCGCTGCCCTTCGTGGACATCTTCTGCGAGACCGGCGCCTTCACGCTGGCACAGTCGCGCCGCGTGCTGCTGGCTGCGCGGGAACTGGGCTTCCCGCTTAAGATTCACGCCGACGAGTTCGATAACCTGGGCGGCGCTTCGCTGGCGGCCGAGCTGGGCGCGGCCTCGGCTGACCACCTGGTGAAAACATCAACCGCCGACATCGCCGCGCTGGCCGCCAGCGGCACAGTGGCGGTGGCGCTGCCCTGCACGCCCTTCGGCCTGGCCGAGCCGCACTACACGCCCGCGCGGCAGATCCTGGCGGCGGGCGGGCTGCTGGCGCTGGCCTCGGACCTCAACCCCGGCACGGCCTGGTGCGAGAATATGCAATTCGTCATCGCGCTGGCCTGCCGCTACCTGGGGCTGACCCCGGCGCAGGCGGTGGCGGCTGCCACCATCAACGCCGCCGCGGCGGTCGGGCGCAGCGAGCGCATCGGCTCGCTGGAGCCGGGCAAACAGGCCGATCTGATCGTGCTGTCGGTGCCCGATTACCGCCACCTGGGCTACCGCTTCGGCGGCAACCTGGTGAAGCACGTCATCAAGAAGGGGCGGGTGTACACGAATGGAGAATAAGAGGAAGGATGCTGAATGTCCTGAGCGGTTTCCTCGCTAAGTAAGAATGCTTACCTGAATCCTTTCCGATCTAACCTATCCCCCGCGACGGCTTTCTTAACGCATTCTCTGCTTTGCGAATCTTCACCTTCATATTATGGATATGGATATTTGTTGTTGGATGGAATGATGGTTGACACTATATTTTTGCACGGGCGGAGTGCATAATAAAAATGAAAACAATAAGATTACTCAAATAGTCTAATTTGTCAGATTTTTTCCAAGGAGGCAGGCATGCCCGTCAAAGGACGAATCGTCGTCGATGATGTGTTTTGCAAAGGCTGTGAGCTGTGCGCCAGCGTTTGCCCGCAAAAGGTCATCCAAATGGCGCCCGAACGTATCACCGCCAAAGGATATCACCCCGCGGAACTGTTCAAGGACGGCTGCACCGGCTGCGCCGTATGCGCCGTGATCTGCCCGGAAGCGGCGATTACCGTGTACCGCGAAGCACCCCGAGCCCGCGTTGCGGCCGAAGCATAGGAGGAATTCATGGCCCGAGAACTGATGAAAGGCAATGAGGCCATCGCCGAGGCGGCCGTGCGCGTTGGATTGCAGAGCTATTTCGGCTACCCCATCACCCCACAGACCGAACTGCTCGAATACCTTTCGCGGCGCATGCCCGAACTGGGCCGCGCCTTTGTGCAGGCCGAAAGCGAACTGGCCGCCATCAACATGATCTATGGCGCCGCCTCCACCGGCGTGCGCTGCATGACCTCGTCTTCCAGCCCCGGCATCAGCCTGATGATGGAAGGCGTTTCCTACATCGCCGCCTCCGAAATTCCCATGGTCTTCATTGATGTTATGCGCGGCGGACCCGGGCTGGGCAATATTTCACCTTCGCAGTCCGATTACAATCAAATCGTGCACGGCGGCGGCCACGGCGACTATCAAATCATCACCCTGGCGCCGTCCTCGGTGCAGGAAATGGTGGACCATATCCAACTGGCCTTCGACCTGGCAGAAAAATACAAAATGGTGACCTGCGTGCTGGCGGATGGATCCATCGGCCAGATGATGGAACCCTGCGAGCTGCCCGCGATGCGCCCGCTGCGCCAGGAAAGCGAATTTGCCGGCTGGGCCACGCGCGGCAAACACGGCCGCGCAGAGCGCAACGTGGTTTCCTCCATTTACCTGAATGTGGCAGAGGAAGAACAAGCCAATTTTCGCATGATGAACCACTGGCAGCAGGTCAAAGCCAATGAGGTGCGCTACAAGGAATATTTCCTCGACGATGCGGAGCTTGCCATCGTCGGGTTCGGCTCGGCCGGCCGCATTGCATTGACCGCAGTGCGCCAGGCGCGCGCGGAAGGCATCAAAGTTGGCTTGCTGCGCCCAATTACCCTCAACCCCTATCCCGAAGAGGCGCTGGACAGGCTGACCGACCGCGTGAAGAGCATCCTGGTGACCGAAATGAACGGCGGCCAGATGCTGCGCGACGTGGAACGCATTGTGCGCGGGCGCGTGCCGGTGGAATTCTACGGGCGCACGGGCGGCGTGGTGCCCTTCCCGGATGAAATCCTGGGCGAGATTCACCGCATGGCTGCCGGCAACCTGCCGATGGGCGGCGATCCACATATCCGCTGGTTGGAACGCATGGCCAGGAAGAATTAGAGGAGGTTGAGCAATGGCAACTTTGCAAGCAAATGAACAGGTTGTTTACCAGCGGCCGCGGGCGTTGACAGAGGTCAACACCCACTACTGCCCGGGTTGCACGCACGGCGTGGCGCACCGCCTGGTGGCCGAAGTGCTCGATGAAATGGGTCTGCAAGACCGCACCGTTGGCGTGGCCTGCGTGGGCTGCTCGGTATTTGCCTACAATTATTTTGATATCGACTGGGTGCAGGCGCCGCACGGCCGCGCCCCGGCCGTGGCCACGGGCGTCAAACGCTCGCTGCCGCACGATTCGATCGTCTTCACCTACCAGGGCGACGGCGACCTGGCTTCGATTGGCACGGCAGAGATTATTCACGCGGCTGCCCGCGGCGAAAACATCACCGTCATCTACATCAACAATGCCAACTACGGCATGACCGGCGGCCAGATGGCCCCCACCACCCTGCCCGGACAGAAAACCACTTCTTCGCAGACCGGCCGCGATGTTGAACTGCAAGGCTATCCCATCCGCGCGGCCGAGCTGCTGGCCAACCTGGACGGGGCCAGCTACGTGGTGCGCCGCAGCCTGCATGATCCCAAGAACATCCGCATGGCCAAAAAAGCCATTCAAACCGCTTTTGAAACCCAGGTTCGCGGATTGGGCTTCTCACTGGTGGAGCTGCTTTCCATCTGCCCGACCAACTGGGGAATGACCCCCGTGGAATCGTTGGGATGGTTGAATGACCACATGATCCCCTATTACCCGATCGGCGATTTCAAAGTCATTTCGGCGCTGCAGAAGGAAACCTGCGCGTCCAAGGCGGAGGGCTAAGATGCAATACGAATTCATCATCTCTGGTTTTGGCGGCCAGGGCACGCTGTTTGCCGGGCAGATCCTGGCTTACTCGGCAATGGACGCCGGCAAAGAAGTGACCTGGATTCCATCTTACGGTCCTGAAATGCGCGGCGGCACGGCCAACTGCACCGTGATTATCTCCGACGAAGAGATCGGCTCACCCCTGGTGAAGAATCCCACCGCCGTAATCGCCATGAACCTGCCCTCGCTCGACAAATACGAGCCAATGGTTGCCCCGGGCGGCGTGCTGGTGGTGAACAGTTCGATGGTTGACCGCGCTCCGCGCCGCACCGACATCAAGACGGTGATGGTGCCGGGCAACGAGCTGGCCGAGCAGATCGCCGAGAAACGGTTGACCAACATGGTGCTGCTGGGCGCGCTGCTGGCCAACCTGCCCGTGCTGCCCATCGAGGCAATTGAGGCCGGCTTGAAGGCCCACCTGCCGGCGCGCCACCAGCGCTTCCTGCCGGCCAACTTCGCCGCGCTGCGCAAAGGCGCCGAATACATCGCCGAGCCGGTCAAGTAAGCACGCATCCGAGCGAAATCACTCAACCTCCCGTCCGAACAGGGCGGGAGGTTTGCCGTGCCCGGCGGTTGCGCCAGGGCGTTTTTGGCGATTCGCGATTTGCCATCGCCCGGTCGTAGCCCACGGGCACAGCTAAACTGTCTTTCACCGCGTTGATTTGATCCTTACCGCTGTGCCCCTACCTGCGATCCGGGTTGGGCCGCCGGTTGGGGCCGTGCCCGGTTGGCGACAGCCCAGTAGGGGCACGGCTGTGCAGGCAGCGGCCG
>CALMIB010000290.1 GCA_937863945.1 uncultured Longilinea sp. | reverse complement strand
ACGCGCGCGGGCTGCTGTACAGGGCCGGCACGATCACCCATACCTACCCGTTCTGCTGGCGCTGCGACACGCCGCTGCTGTATTACGCTCGCCCGACCTGGTACATCCGCACCAGCCAGTTCAAGGATCGCATGGTCGCATTGAACGAAAAAATCAACTGGTATCCGGGTCACATTAAGAACGGGCGCTTTGGCAACTGGTTGGAAAACAACATCGATTGGGCCCTGGGGCGCGAACGCTTCTGGGGCACGCCGTTGCCGGTGTGGGAATGCGAGGCCTGCCACACGCAGACCTGCGTTGGCTCGGTCAAGGAGCTGTCTGAAAAAGCCGGCCGCGATCTCACCGGGTTGGATCTGCACCGCCCGTATGTGGACGATGTGGTCTGGACGCACGAATGCGGCGGCAAGATGCACCGTGTGGTTGAATTGATCGATGTATGGTTCGACTCGGGCTCCATGCCGTACGCGCAGTGGCATTATCCGTTTGAAAACCAGGAAAAATTTCAGCAGCAGTACCCGGCCGATTTCATCTGCGAGGCGGTGGATCAGACGCGCGGCTGGTTCTATTCGCTGCATGCCATCAGCTCATTGTTGAATGACCGCGAAGCGTTTAAGAATGTGATTTGCCTGGGGCTGATCCTCGACGAGAACGGCCAGAAGATGTCCAAATCGCGCGGCAATATCGTCAATCCCTGGGACGTGATTAACCAAAACGGCGCGGACGCGATGCGCTGGTACCTGTACACCGCCGGGCCGGCCGGACAGGAACGGCGTTTCTCGGCCAATCTGGTCAGCGAGGTGGTGCGTACCTTTACGCTGACGTTGTGGAACACCTACTCCTTCTTCGTGACCTATGCCAACCTGGACGGCTGGAAACCCGAACCCGGCGCGACCCCGGCGTACAGCCCGCTGGACCGCTGGCTGCGCTCGTCGCTGCATGCACTGGTGCGGGATGTGACCCACGCGCTTGAAAACTACGATGTCCAGGGCGCCACGCGGCCGATCCAGGCGTTTGTCGATGATCTCTCCAACTGGTATCTGCGCCGCTCACGCCGCCGCTTCTGGAAGAGTGAATCGGATCTGGATAAACAGGCCGCGTATGCCACCCTCTATGAGGCCCTGGTCACGCTGAGCAAGCTACTGGCGCCAACCATGCCGTTCATGGCGGAGGAGCTGTATCAAAACCTGGTGCGCTCCGGTAATCCGGAAGCGTCTGAGTCGGTGCACCTGTGCGACTGGCCGCAGTATGATGCCGCCGCCATCGACGAGGATCTCAACCGCGATATGGCCGTGGTGATGAAACTGGTATCGGTGGGCCATTCGGCGCGCAACAAGGCCAATCGCAAAGTGCGCCAACCGCTGGCCGAAGCGGCTTTCTCGATCGGCAGCCTGGAAGAACGCAAGGCGCTGGAGAAGTATGCCGACCTGATCGAGGATGAGTTGAATGTCAAACACGTCCGCGCCCTGGATGCCGCCAGCGAGGCGGTGGCGTACAGCCTCAATCCACTGCCCAAACAGTTGGGTCAGAAATACGGCAGCCGCTTCCCGGCCATCCGCCAGGCGCTGCTGGCGTTGGATGCGGAAGCCCCTGCCCGCAAATTGTTGAGCGGTCAACCGGTTTCATTGGAAGTCCAGGGGGAGATGCTGGAGATCCTTCCGGATGAGGTGGAAGTCCGCGCGCAGGCCAAGTCGGGTTTCGCAGTGGCTTCGGAAGGCGCCTACCTGGCTGCGCTGGTGACCGAGTTGACCCTCGCGTTGATCCAGGAAGGGCTGGCGCGTGAATTTGTCCGCCGTGTACAGGATCTGCGCAAGTCGGCTGACCTGGATATCGCCGACCGCATCCGCGTCTATTACCAGGCTACCCCGGCGCTGGTGGAAGCAGTGGAGCAATTTAAAGCCTATATCACCGCCGAAACGCTGACGGTTGAAATGGTCAACGCAGCGGTGCCAGAAGGCTTTGCCCAGGTGACGGATTCATTCGACGGCGAGGACGTTACCGTTGGATTGATCAAAGCCTGAAACGGGCCAGATTAAATCTCGCTCCCTGCGGTTTTTCAACTGCCGCAGGGAGCGTATTAAACTGCGCACCGCCCGGTTCGGTGGAGGGGGCGATAATGCGGTAAAATGGACGGATAACATCCACGGAGGATTGCTTGAAAAAGTATTTACGCGATTACATTCCCCTGTTTCTGGTTGCAGGGTTGATTATTCTTCTGGATCAGTACACCAAATTCATCGTGCGCGAAAACCTGGCGCTGCAAGAAACCTGGGTGCCCTGGCCCTGGTTGGCTCCGTACGCGCGGATTGTTCACTGGTACAACACGGGCGTCGCTTTCGGAATGTTTCAAGATGGCAACTTGATTTTCTCGATCCTGGCGTTTATCGTTTCGATCGCTATCCTGGTAGTGTACCCGCGCATTCCGCGGGAAGAGAAAGTCATTCGCATCACGACCATGATGATGCTTGCCGGGGCGGTGGGCAACTTGATTGACCGCCTGACGGTTGGCCATGTCACCGATTTTATTTCAATTGGCTCTTTTGCAGTCTTCAACGTCGCGGACATGTCGATCACCGTTGGCGTCGCGATCCTGATATTAACCGTATGGCTGCAAGAACGGCGCGAACGGCGAAAAGCAGGCGAGGCGTTGCCCGCTGCCTCCGTAGAAGGAGAAGAAAAGCTGCCGTGAGCGCATCCAATCAGACCTTTGAAATCACCGCGGCCGATGCTGACCGGCTGGACAAGTTCCTGGTAAGCCAATTGCCGCAATTCTCGCGCTCGCGCCTGCAAGGGCTCATCCGGGATGGTTTTGTCCAGGTGAATGCAAAAACGGTCACCAAAACCGGAACGGTTCTGTTGCCGGGGCAAACGGTGGAGATTAAACTCCCTGAAATCAAGCCCAGCGACCTCGTCCCTGAGGAGATTCCGCTCAACGTGGTTTTTGAAAACCAGGACCTGATGGTGATCAACAAACCCGCCGGAATGGTGGTGCACCCCGCAGCCGGCCATGCCACCGGCACGCTGGTGCACGCTGCCCTGGCTCATGCGCCCGAGCTGGAAGGAATTGGCGGAGAGCGGCGGCCGGGCATCGTCCACCGATTGGATAAGGACACCAGCGGCTTGATCTTAGTGGCCAAAAACGAACGCGCTCACCGCTGGTTGCAGGATCAATTCCGACTGCGCCGGGTCAAAAAAGTTTACCTGGCGCTGGTGGACGGGTTCGCGCCCACGCCAACCGGGCGGATCGAAGCCTTCATTGGCCGCGATCCAGACCACCGCAAGAAAATGGCGATTGTTTCAGCTCAAAAGGGACGCGAGGCTGTGACCGAATACCGCGTACTGGAGACGTTTGCGAACCATTCGCTGATCGAAGCCCATCCGCTCACCGGCCGCACCCACCAGATCCGCCTGCACCTGGCGTTCCTGGGCTGCCCGATCGTTGGCGACAGCATATATGGCCACCACAAATCCAGCCTGGAACTTCAACGGCATTTCTTACATGCCGCGCGGTTGACCATCCAACTTCCCGGGGAAACTCAGCCGCGCACATTTGAAGCGGGGCTGCCGCCAGAACTGGACGACCTGCTTACGGCCTTAAGATCTCATCATTCATCCATCAAGAGGTGACAATGCAACCCTGGATCGACTTGCGTTCGGACACAGTGACCCAGCCCACGCCTGAAATGCGCTCGCTGATGGCATCGGCGGCTGTGGGGGATGATGTGTACGGTGAAGATCCCACAATCAACCGGCTGCAGGAGATGGCGGCTGAACGCATGGGCAAGGAAGCCGGTTTGTTCGTGCCCTCTGGAACGATGGGGAACCTGATCGCCGTCCTGGCGCAGTGCCAGCGCGGCGATGAGGTCATCATGGGCAACCTGGGGCACACGTTTTTATTTGAAGGCGGCGGGATTTCGGCGCTGGGCGGAGTGTTTCCACACACGCTGCTCAACCGCGGCGACGGAACTCTCGACCTGGATGAAGTCCGCGCGGCCGTCCGCCCGGCGGATGTGCACCACCCCATCAGCCGGATGCTCATCCTGGAGAACACGCACAATCGCTGCGGCGGTGTTGTTTTGAGCCCGGAATATACCCGGGCGGCAGGCGCCCTGGCGCACGAGCACGACTTGTTTTTGCACATCGATGGAGCGCGCATCTTCAATGCCGCTGCCGCACTGGCCGTTGCGCCTGCCGAACTGGCCGCGTCGGCTGATTCGATCACTTTCTGTTTGAGCAAGGGGCTGTGCGCCCCGGTCGGATCGGTGCTGTGCGGAAGCCGTGCAATGATCGAGCGGGCCCGGCGCATTCGCAAGCAGTTGGGCGGCGGCATGCGTCAGGCGGGCGTGCTGGCAGCCGCGGGCATTTATGCGCTTGAACACATGACTGCCCGGCTGGCGGACGACCACCGGCGTGCCGCCCGGCTGGCGGATGGGATCCAGAATCTCCCCGGCGTTGTATTTGAAATGGGGTTGCCGCCGACCAATATGGTGTTTTCTTCGTTTACTCAGGATATTCCATATGATGCCGCCGAAATTGTCAAACGCCTGAAGGAGCAGGGCATCCTGGCAGGCGTGGTGGCCGAGCGGCGGTTGCGCATGGTGACGCATTATTGGATCGATGACGCGTCCGTCGACCGGACGATCGAGGCTTTCAGGCAAATCCTGAAATAATTTTTAAGGAAAAATGGATCCTATGATTCGGGCCAGATGCTGGTTTCTGGCTCCAGTTGATTGCGCCCGCGTTCCTTGGCCCGATACAGCCTTTGGTCGGCCAGGTCGATCAATGCGATCGAATCAGGACAATCCTGAGGGAAAATGGCAATGCCTTGCGAGATCGTGGGAGCCGGGATGGTCTTTTGATCGCGGCTGTACAGGATAATCTCGCCAATCGCGCGGCGGATGCGGTTGGCAACCCGGATGGCCTGATGACCGGTGGCATGCGGCAGGACGATTACGAATTCCTCGCCGCCCCATCTTCCAATCGCGTCGGTCGATTTGATATACCGGCGCATGGTGTCGCAAATCGAAATTAAAACCTGGTCGCCAACCAGGTGGCCAAAATGATCGTTATATTCTTTAAATTTATCGATGTCCAGCATAATCAGGCTGACCGGCTGGTTGCTAACGCGCGCATCGGCGACTTCACGTTCGAGCACTTGCAGGAAGGTGCCGTGGTTGAGCGTGCCGGTCAGCGAATCGCGGCGGGATTGGTCTTCAACTTCGGCGTGGTGGGTGGCATTATCCAGCGCCATGGCAGCCTGTTGGGTTAAGTTCTGCAACATTTCCAGGCTGCTCTGATCGAACTTATTCGCTTTATAAGAA
>CALMIB010000289.1 GCA_937863945.1 uncultured Longilinea sp. | reverse complement strand
AAAAAACTGCTTCAATCGGCGGTTCCGGAAGCGCATAAGGTGACCGTCATCCCGAACTGCATGCAGCTCCAGGATTACACCGGGGTCACAGCCGTGCCAGATCCCGGCAGCTTGATTTACACCGGCTCTTTCCGGTATGATGTTAACTATGAGGCCATGCTGTGGTTTGTGCGAGAAGTCTGGCCGCTCATCCAGGCCGGGCAACCGCAGGCTGCATTGACCATCACCGGTGACCCGGCCGGAAAACCGCTGCCGGCCGCGAAAAACGTGACGCAGACCGGCGTGGTGGCGGACGTGCGTCCGCTGGTGGCCGCGGCGCGGGTGGCGCTGGCGCCGCTGCAAACCGGGGGCGGCACGCGCCTGAAAATTCTCGAAGCCATGGCGCTGCGCACGCCGGTGGTTTCGACCTCGAAGGGCGCCGAGGGGTTGGATGCACAACCAGGCGGGCATTTGCTGGTGGCGGACAGTCCGCAGGATTTCGCTGAAGCGGTTTTACGCCTGTTGCAGGATGACGATCTGCACCGGCGCATTGCCGAAGGCGGTTTCGCCCTGGTCAGCCAAAAATTCAACTGGGACGCGGTTCTTCCGGGGTTTTTACGCCTGGTGGAAGACACCGCGCATGCCGGCAATGACCCCGATTCAGGCAGGTAAGCGATGTTGCGTCGAGTTTCGCAAAGTTTGAATTTTTTCCGCACCTTCCAGTTCTCCCGGTCGTGGTTCGAGCAAAACCGCCCTGTGCTGGTGCGTCTGGCAGTATTCCTGGTGTTGATCGTATCCCTCTTTTATATGGTGCCGCGCGTCGTCGTGGGCGATCATCGGATCCCGACCCTGTTTGTGCTGGGAATCTTTGCAGCGGCGGGCCTGGTGGTTTTGCTGCGCTATCCCACGCTGGCTTTGCTGGCGATTGTGCCCGCGACGATCGCCATTCCTTACGGGCTGGGCACCGGCACCGAAACCGTGCTGCCGGCCTCGGTGTTGCTGGTTTTCGTGGCCCTGGGCCTGTGGGTGCTGGACATGCTGGTGGTGAAAAGAGAGTTCCATCTCATGCGGCACCGCCTGGTGATCGCGGCCCTATTGATGGTTGGCTCGAGCCTGCTGTCGTTTGCCATGGGGCAGGTCCCCTGGTTCTATTACCAGCACGCGCCCATCACCGCGCAGCTTGGCGGAACGATGCTCTACATATTGGCCGCGGCCACCTTCCTGGTGGTGGCGCATTGCGTGACCCGCCGGGTCTTGATCTGGTCCGTGGCCGCGCTGATTGTATTGGGCGGTGTGTACGTGTTCCTGCGGCCCATCAGCGAGCGCGATTACTGGCTGACCTGGCCGGTGCTGCGTTTTTACGCCAATGGTTCCACCGGCAGCCTGTTCTGGGTGTGGCTGTTTTGCATCACCCTGGCTCAACTGGTGTATAACCGCAAGATGCACCTGCTCCTGCAAATTGGGATTGGCGCAGTGCTGGTGGCATTCCTGTACAATGCATTTATCATGGGGCGCGATTGGACCTCGGGCTGGCTGCCGCCCATGATCGGCGGCGCGGTCATCCTTTTCCTGGCGTCCAAAAAATTCCGTATCCCATTGGTGCTGGCCGCCATACTGATCCTGGTCATCAATTTTGACCAGATCCGCAGCGTTGTCATGGTGGGCGACAACGAGTACAGCCTGATGACCCGCCTGGACGCCTGGGCGATTTTGTTTAAAATCATCGCCGCCAGTCCGATCCTGGGCGTGGGCCCGGCCAACTATTATTTCCTCACGCCCCTGTTTCCCATTCGGGGATATGCCGTGCAGTTCAACTCGCACAACAACTACATCGACCTGCTCGCGCAGACCGGCATTGTCGGCCTGGGCATTTTCATCTGGCTGCTGGCCGAAGTGATCCTGCTGGGAATGCGCATGCGCGATGAGGCGGCCGAGGGTTTCGACCGCGCCTTTGTGTACGGCGTGATCGGCGGCACGGTGGGCACCCTGGCGGCGGGCATGCTGGGCGACTGGGTTATTCCTTTTGTTTACAATGTGGGATATGCCGGTTTCCGCGCATCGCTATTGGGCTGGTTCTTTATGGGCGGGCTGCTCGGGCTTTACCGTTTGAACCGGGCGCAATCCGCCGCTCAGGCCGCCTGAAGGGGATCCATGGATTTATCCATCATTATTGTCAGTTGGAACGTTGCCGACCTGCTGGCCAATTGCCTGAATTCGATCCTGACCCACCCGCCGTCGGGCAGCTATGAAATTCTGGTGGTCGATAACGCCTCCTCCGACGATTCGGTGCGCGTGCTGCGGGAAAAATTTCCGCAGGTGAGGCTCATCCTCAACGACCAGAATGTCGGGTTCGCCGGCGCGAATAACCAGGCCATGCAGGCTGCGACCGGCCGTTATTTGCTGCTGTTGAACCCGGATACGATCGTTTTTGAGGGAACGCTTCAATGCCTGGTTGACTTCCTGGACCAGCATCCGCAGGCCGGGGCAGCCGGATCGCTGTATGAGAACCCGGACGGCAGTCTGCAACCTTCGGCGTTCCCGTTCCCGACCGTCTCTCGCGAGCTGTGGCGGCTGCTGCACCTCGACCGGCTGCACGCCTACGGCACCTACAATGTGCAACGCTGGAGCCGGGAAATCCCGCGCGAGGTTGATTCGCTGCAGGGCGCCAGCCTGATGCTGCGCCGGGCGGCGCTGGATGAAACCGGCCTGTTGGACACGGGCTACTTCATGTACACCGAGGAAATTGATCTGTGCTACCGGCTGCGCCAGAAGGGTTGGTCGCTGTACTGGGTGCCGCGCTCGCGCATCATCCACTTTGGCGGGCAAAGCACGCGCCAGGCGGCCCTGAAAATGTTCCTGTGCCTGTACGGCAGCAAGGTGCAATTCTTCCGCAAGCATTACGGCGAGGCTTCGGCGCGCGCATATAAACGCGCGTTGAAGTTCACGGCATTGCTGCGGGTAGCTCTGGCTAACCTCGGCGCGGCGCTGCGGCCCGGCCGCAGTGAACACTACCGGCAGTTGCTGACCAATTACCGGGCATTGATTGCCGAACTCCCGGCCATGTAAGAAAAGCGAGGATTGATTGGTGGATTGGCTCTTATTTGAGAAGCTCGTAACCCGCATCGATGACCGGCCCGCGCGCAGCCTGGATGAACATTTGCAGGCCGCGCTGGGGTGGCTGCAACGCGCCAGCCAGGCCGTGGAAGGCCAGGGGATTTCCAAAGGCTAC
>CALMIB010000288.1 GCA_937863945.1 uncultured Longilinea sp. | reverse complement strand
GCCAGTTGGACTACCAGGGCTGGTCGGCGCTGGCCGTTTACAAGCCGGTGCGCGGAGAGCAGCCGCTGTGGGATTTTCCCGAGCGCAGCCTGGCGCGCCGCGAGGTGGCCGCCTACGTGGTCAGTCAGGCGCTGGGCTGGGAGCTGGTGCCGCCGACTGTTTACCGTAAGCGCGGGCCGCTGGGCGCCGGATCGCTGCAATTGTTTGTCCAGCACGACCCCGAGCGGCACTACTTCACCTTCAGTGAAGCCGAAAGGCTGCGCCTGAAACCCGCGGCGGTCTTTGACGTGCTCATCAACAACGCTGACCGCAAGGGCGGGCACGTGCTGCTGGGCGAGGACAATCACCTGTGGCTGATCGATCACGGCGTGTGCTTCCACGTCGACGACAAGCTGCGCACGGTTATCTGGGATTTTGCCGGGCAGCCCATCCCGCCGGCGCTGCTGGCCGACCTTCAGGCCTTCGCGGCCGCGCTGGATGACCCGCAATCCAGCCTGCGGGCCGAGCTCAAACCGCTGCTGCGGCCGGGCGAAATTCGCCGCCTGGCGGCCCGGGCACGCAGCCTGCTGGCGGAACCGGTTTATCCGCTCCCGTCCGGCCAGCGCCGCCCCTATCCCTGGCCGCCGGTTTAAGCCTGCGCCGCTTGCGCTCAGGCCCTCGCTGGCGCATAATTAAGCCAGATCATTTGATGAGGAGGTTCCGCATGAAACAAGTCACGCTGGCCATGATCGGTTTTGGCAATGTCGGCCGCGCGTTTGTCCGCCTGATCCAGGAAAAGAGCGCGCTGCTTGAAAAGGAATTCGACCTGGAGCTGATTGTCACCGGCATCTACACCGCCCGCCACGGAGCGGCCATCGATTCATCCGGCATCAACCTGACCCGCGCGCTCGAGCTGTTCGAGAACGGACAAAAGCTGGATTCGCTCTCCTCGCAGCCCGCGCCGGCCAACGGGGTCGATTTTGTCTATGCCTGCTCGGCCGGCGTGCTGCTGGAAAATTCACCCGTCAACCACCACACCGGCCAGCCCGCCATCAGCCACCTGCAGGCTGCGCTCAACAAGGGTATGCACGCCGTCACCGCCAACAAGGGCCCGGTAGTGCACGCCTACCGCGAATTAACCGAACAGGCAGCCGCCAACGGCAAGCGCTTCCTGTTCGAATCGGCAGTCATGGACGGCGCGCCGATCTTCTCGCTGTTCCGCGGGCCGCTGCCGGCCGTCGAGCTGCTGGGCTTCCACGGCATCCTCAACTCGTGCACCAATCTGCTGCTTGAGCGCATGGAAAGCGGCGAGAGCTTTGACGCGGCCGTCGATTACGCCCGCACGATCGGCATCGCCGAGACCGATCCCTCGGCCGACGTGGACGGCTGGGACGCCGCCATCAAGGTAGCCGCGCTGGCGACCGTGCTGATGGGCATCCCGCTCAAGCCGCAGCAGGTGCAGCGCGAGGGCATCCGCGCCATCACCCCGCAAATGCTGGCTGAGGCGCGCGCCGCCGGCGAGCGTTGGAAGCTGGTCTGCACGGCCAAACGGCGCGGTGGGCAGATCCTCGAGGCGCGCGTGCGCCCCGAGCGCGTTGGCCCCGATTCGCCGCTCTATTCCATCGGCGGCACCAGTTCCTACGTTCAATTCGAAACCGACGTGCTGCCCGGCCTGGGCATCGTCGAATCCAACCCCGGCCCGCAGACCACCGCCTACGGGCTGCTGGCCGACCTGCTCAACGCGCTGCGCGGTCAATAGCGCCATGCCGGACGTCTTCTGGTTGGGCGAGCTGTCCCTGCGCCCGGATGCGTTCAGCGTCGGGCTGCGCGGGCTGGGGCTGAAGGCCGAATGGATTCAAGAAGCGCACCGGCTGGGCGATTCGCTGGAGATCCCCGTCCAGGTGGTTTACGGCTGGCCGGGTGAGCCCGCCGCCGCCCACCGACTGCTGCACTTTGCCTGTCAGGCGCTGCAAACCGGCGACCTGGACGTACTGCTTTTGGCCGCCGGCGAGCAGGCAGCTGTGCTGGCTTCACCCCGCGCCGTGGGCCGCTGGAACCTGTTGCCGCGCGCCAACCTGGCCGCGCGCTTCAGCTATCCGCCCGGCACGCCGCCCGGCGAATTCCTCCCGGCACTGGCGCTGCAACTGGCCGCGGCGGAGATTAACGCCGAGGCAGCCGGTCTGGCCTGTGCGTCTGGCGGCGATGGCTTTCCGCTGACCCCGGCCTTTCCCGCCGCAACCTGGCTGGAAACGGACACAACCCTGCCGGCCGTCCTCAACCGCCTGTGCGCCGCGCTGGAAAGCCAGCCGGCCGCTTTCGGGCTGTTATTCTCGCCCGGGCTGGCCAGCGTGATCGAGCGCGTGTGAGGCCGGCATGAGCGAATGCGTGTACCTGGCATTGGGCACCAACCTGGGCGACCGGGTGGAGCATTTGCGCGCTGCGTTGCAGGCGCTGCTGCCGCTGGTGGAGATCCAGGCCGCTTCGCCGGTGTATGAAACCCCGCCGTGGGGCTACACCGACCAGCCCGCCTTCCTCAATATGGTTGTCCAGGCTGCAACTGAACGATTGCCAGCAGACCTGCTGCGGGAGCTCAAACGCGTCGAGGTCGAACTCGGCCGCCAGCCCAATTTCCGCTACGGCCCTCGCTTGATCGACCTGGACATCCTGTTTTACGGCGGTCAGGTGATTGACCAGGACGCCCTGGTCATTCCCCACCCGCGCCTGCACGAGCGTGCCTTCGTGCTCGTCCCGTTGGCCGACCTGGCGCCCAACCTGCTCCATCCGCTGCTCGGAAAAACCGTGCGCGAACTGCTGGCTTCGGTCGAACGCGGCGAGATTTACCCCTTCGAAGCCGTCGTGTGCGCACCGCGCATCGAACTGGCCGGC
>CALMIB010000287.1 GCA_937863945.1 uncultured Longilinea sp. | reverse complement strand
TAAAAGAAGCTGCATCTGAGCACAGGTAAATCACTGCATCGCCAATCTCCTCAGGCTCACCCAACCGTCCAATCGGATGACCGGCAGCAAATGCCGCTTCAGCAGCCGGTTCCTGACCGGTTAGCCGGTCAATCATCGGGGTGCGGATAACACCCGGGCACACGGCATTGATGCGGACGCCATCCTTTGAATGTTGTACCGCTGCGGCTTTAGTCAACCCAATTATGGCAAATTTTGATGCCGAGTAGCCCGGCATTCCGGCGAAACCCACCAGACCAGCGATGGAGGAAGTGTTCACAATGGCGCCTTTGCCTTGCTTGATCATTACAGGAAGTTCATACTTCATACACAGAAAGACGCCCTTGAGGTTGATGCTGATCAGTCTGTCGAAAGCCTCCTCGGTATAATCATAGAAGGCTCCCCCGGAGGGACCTTCGATGCCGGCATTGTTAAATGCGAAATCGAGCCGCCCATAGGAAAGAACCGCCTGATCGACCATGGCCTGTACTTCGCTGGATTTTGAAACATCCACTTTCATAAACTGGCCAGAGCCGCCTGCCTTTTGAATCAGGTCGATGGTTTCGTGACCGTCTTCCTCCAAAATATCCGCGACCAGAACACTGGCACCATTGCGCGCAAAATTCAATGCAGCCTGACGGCCAATTCCGGAGCTTCCACCGGTGACGATAGCTACCTTTCCATCGAACATTCCTGCCATTTTTTTCTCCTGTCCTGTTTTGATGACATAAATTGACGATTGGCGGATGATTTGACAGCATTCACCGTACGATTACCACCGCTTCAATCAAAGAATCTGAAAGCGAGAGCGTGGATCTGATTCAAAGGTGAATAACCATCCTGAATGACACTATTATAACTGTAATGATCAGATTTAGGATAATATGTATCTTTATTGTAAATCTAGGGGATAAAACCTGTTCAAAAACCGTTCTGAAAAATTGATCGGAGTCTTTCAAGCGCGTAAGGTGCGTTCATTTACCTGCACTTGAGGAGATTTGACCGCGGCAGTCATGGCCAAGAATTCTCGCCGGATTAGGCGTGATAGATATTTCAAGACGGTTTTGGAACAGGTGGGTGAAGTAGGTGCGTTCGGCTTTTGAACGCACGATATCGAAATCATACTATAATCTCCATATGCCCAATAGACGCCGAACCGATACCAGCGCATGCCTATCCTCACCTGCGAAACGCCGGGGCGATCCTGACGTGTTGGGCGGTGCGTTCATTGAACGAACCCTTGTATCTTTATATTTGGTAAGCTAGAGAGGAACAAGGCACTGTCCAGATCAGTGAAGGTGAATCTGAACGCACCCATAAACGCGCTCAAACGGTAATACTATAAAGGTCGGTTGCATCGGTGAATCAGGATCGAAATTTGGGGAAATTGTAATGAGCGCCAGTTCGACAAACTTCTGTTACGACGCCAACGGGAATGGGCCGCATAAGGTCGACCTTGGCCCTATTCCCCCAAAAACCGGCCCGCGAACCCCTTCCATCTGCGCGAAGGTGGTGTTATAATCTGCCTTCGCGTCCAGTGATGGCGCACAGGCATTATTGCGAAATAAACCAACAGGTAAGGAATTCTGACGATGGAAGATTTGTTGAAAGCCGTTGAGGCTCCTGTTAATCCCAATATCCCCGAACTGCGGCCAGGTGACACGGTCAGCGTGCATGTCAAAATCAAGGAAGGCGCTCGCGAGCGCATCCAGGAATTCAAGGGTATCGTGCTGTTCATCCACAACAACGGTGCCAATTCCACCTTCACCGTCCGCCGCATTGCCAGCAACGGCATTGGCGTCGAGCGCACCTTCCTCACCCGCTCCCCGCGCCTCGACAAGGTGGTGGTCGAACGCCACAATGTGGTTCGCCGCTCGCGCCTGTATTTCATGCGCACCCGCACCGGCAAGAGCGCCCGCCTCAAACAGAAGTTCTCGTAAACTTCTGTCCGTTCAGATCGCATCAGGGTGCAGCCTGTTTCAGCGGGTTGCGCCCTTTTTGGCTTAATATATACTGTTAACCATGCAACCACCCATCATCGGCCTCACCACCAACCGGCTCGCCTCCACCAACCCGCTGGCGCCCAACCACGGCGTTTCGGAGGCCTATATTAAGGCGGTCTACAATGCTGGCGGCCTTCCGCTGCTCATCCCGCTGGGGCTGCCCGAACATGACTGGCAGGCATTGGCCGCCCGTTTGGACGGCATCCTGTTCACCGGCGGCAGCGACCTCGACCCGGCCATTTTCAACGGTACGCCCCACCCGCGCGTCTATGACGTCGATTCGCAGCGCGACTCCCTTGAAATTGCCTTGGTGCGCCGTGCGGCCGAGACAGGCCAGCCCTTCCTGGGCATCTGCCGGGGCGCGCAGGCGGTCAACGTGGCGCTGGGCGGCACGCTCTACACCGACATCGCCGACCAGGTTCCCGGCGCGCTGCGCCACGACTGGTACCCCGACATCCCGCGCGACTACCGCGCCCACCCCGTGACGCTCGCCCCGTCCAGCCGGCTGGCGGGCATCCTGGGCACCACCCAGCCGCAGGTGAACAGCCTGCACCACCAGGGCCTGCAGCATATCGGCGCGGGGCTGGCCGTCACCGGGCACGCCCCGGACGGCATGGTCGAAGCCGTGGAGCTGCCTCACCACCCCTTCGGCATCGCCGTGCAGTGGCACCCCGAATGGCTGCAGGACGACCCGGCCATGCGCGCGCTGTTCCGCGCCTTCATCGAAGCCGCCGCGGGAGGGCGTTAGGCCATGCACGCGGCCGGCCCGGCGGTTCCCATCGGCGTGTTTGACTCGGGCGTGGGCGGGCTCTCGGTGCTGCGCGCCATCCGTCAGCAACTGCCCGCCCAGCCGGTGATTTACCTGGCTGACCAGGCGCACGTGCCCTACGGCTCGCGCACGCTCGAAGAGGTGCGCGGCTTTTCCGAAAGCATCACCCGCTACCTGCTGGCGCAGGGCGCGCGCCTGATCGTGGTGGCCTGCAACACCGCCGCGGCCGCCGCGCTGCACGAACTGCGCGCCGCCTTCCCCGATGTGCCCTTCGTGGGCATGGAGCCGGCCGTCAAACCCGCCGCCGAGCACACCCACACCGGCGTGGTTGGCGTGATCGCCACCCCGGCCACCTTCCAGGGACGGCTATACGCATCGGTCGTCGAACGCTTCGCCCATGGCGTCACCATTCTGCAGGATACCGTCCCCGGCCTGGTGACGTCCATCGAAAACGGCCAGCTCGACACGCCCGAGACGCGCGCTATCCTCGAGCGCGCGCTCGAGCCCATGCTGGCGCAAAACATCGACACCGTCGTGCTGGGCTGCACGCATTTTCCGTTCGTCATCCCGCTCATCCAGCAGATCGCCGGGCCGGGCGTGCGCGTCATCGACCCCGCCCCGGCCGTGGCGCGCCAGACCGAACGGCTGCTCGAGGCGCGCGGCTGGCGTGCCAAAGGCGGCCAATCCGCCGCGGCGCGCTACCTCACCACCGGCCCGCGCAAACCGTTCGAGGCGCTGCTCGGCCGGCTGATGGATATCCCCGACACCGCAGCCGAAAAACTGCGCTGGTCACGCGGTAAACTTCTGCCCTACCGCTAAACGAATCGCGAATGCCGCGCGCCCCGCCCGGCGGAGCGCGTATGTTATACTAATCCAAATTGCTTCGGAGGCAAACCTAAACCATGTCCAGAATGGAACTCGATCTCGATCCGGTCTCGCGCCTGACCGCCGATGCCATCGGGCAACCCGGCCAACGCGTTTTTTATCTCCAGGGCCAACAGGATGAGCGCGTCGTCACTTTATTGATAGAGAAAATTCAAATCCAGAGTCTGGCGGCGGGCCTGGACGACTTCCTCAAAGAGGTCGCCGAGCGCTTCCCCGACCTGCCTGCCGACAACGATACCTACGACGAAGCCAAAATGCGCATCCTGCCGCCGGTGGACCCGCTCTTCCGCGTCGGCGAGGTCGGCCTGGGCTACGATCCTGACCGCGACCTGGTCTGCCTGATCGCGCGCGAGATCCTCAGCGGCGAAATGCAGCCCGACGACGCCAGCGTGGTGCGCTTCTGGGCCACCCGCTCGCAGATGCGCGCCCTGGCGCGCTGGGGTCTCGAGGTGGCCAGCCACGGCCGCGCGATCTGTCCGCAATGCGGCGAACCGATGGATCCCGCCGGGCACTTCTGCCCAAAGAAGAACGGCCACAAGCACTGAGTCATCCTCCCAGGCGACCGGCCATGACGGCTCCTGACATCCCAACCATCCTTACCGCCCTGCAGAAAGGCAAGCTCACCCTGCAGGGCCAAATTGTCAGCGGCTCGAACTACACCTTCATGGGCCAGTTGGACTACCGTGGCTGGTCGGCGATGGCCGTTTACAAACCGG
>CALMIB010000286.1 GCA_937863945.1 uncultured Longilinea sp. | reverse complement strand
TGACGAAACGGAAGTGCCGGTCAACGCCACCAAAAGCAACATCTACACCGATTTCTTCGGCGTCGCCTGGGTGCCGTATTATCAGGCCGAATTTGGCGGGCAAACCGTCGAAATCCCGGCTTACCATCGAGAATAGCCCGATTCCTGCCGTAAACGATACGGGACGCCTGATCCGAAGCGTCCCGCTATTCCATTTTCGTAGTAGCGACGTAAGTCGCTCTCTCCTCCATTTGCTTCTTTCCACTTCAGGCAATCATTTTCCGTCCGCTCGTCATTTCCCGCTCACGGTCTTGCCACAAACTCCAGCGTAATTTTGGCTTCATCCTCGGTTTTTAGCACGCTCAAAATCGAAATCGGTCCCACGCCAAACTGGCTCAACAGGATTGTCGTGGTGGCTTTCCCGGTCAGGGTATCTCCCCGCAAGGCAGCAGTCACATCGAACGTCACCGGGAGCGTAGTCTCCTTCACGGTCAGGTCGCCGGTGACGCGAAAGGCGTATTCCTGCCCCTCGACGTAACTGACCGGCAGGGATTCGATGCCGGTGGGTTTAAAGACCGCCATGGGGAAGCGCGATGACTCGAGCCAGTCCCCGCGGATGGCGTTGTCGCGCCGGCTGCTGTCGGAGGTGAACTGGCTGATGTCGATGCTGATCTCGCCCAGCGTGCTGGCGGGCGGATTGGCCAGGTCGGCGTAGATTTCGCCGTTCACAGCACTGGTCACGCCAATGGCCAGGTTGAAGCGGTTGTCCTGGTTGAGGAAGGTCTCGCCGACTTCATAGGACGCCCTGGATTCGCCCGGAACGATCTTGAACGTGACCGGTCCGGCGGGTTGGCCGGCCGGCTGCGTGGCAGCCTGCGTGGCCGCGGGTTCACCGGCGGTCGGGGTGGCGGCGGGCAGCGGAGTGGCTGACGGCGCACCACCGCAGGCGCTCAAGATCAATCCTGCCAGCAGAATAATCAAAAGAGTCGATTTCATATTCACTATTCTCCTGATACCCGTAATTAGTGGACATGATTTGTCAATTTTACGAATTAAAAATAAAAGCCGCCTGAGAGACGGCTTTTATGAGAAGACTCTTAATCTTGCGCTCAGGAGGTCATTTCCTGGCGGCCGGCCAGCGCGCGCAGCAGCGTGTTCTGATCCGCGTACTCCAGCTCGCCGCCCACGGGCAGCCCGCGCGCCAGGCGCGTGACGTGCACGCCGAGCGGCAGCAACTGGTTGCGCAGGTAAAGCGCGGTCGCGTCACCCTCCATGCTGGGGTTGGTGGCCAGAATCACTTCGCGCACCTTGCCGGCTTTCACCCGCTCCACCAGCGGCCGGATTTTCAAATCGTCCGGTCCAATGCCTTCGATCGGCGAGAGCACGCCGTGCAGCACATGGTAACGGCCTGAAAAGCCGCCGGTGCGCTCCAACGCCAGCACGTCAAGCGGCTCTTCCACCACGCACACCTGGCTTTCGTCGCGCTGCGAGCTGCCGCAGATATCACAGACCGCCTGCCCGGCCATGGTGATGTTGAAGCATACCTCGCACATGCCGGTGGAGGTTTTCAACGCCGTCAGCGCGTCCGCCAGTTGCACGGCTGAATCATTGGTGGCGCGCAGCAGGTAAAACGCCAACCGTGAAGCCGACTTGGGGCCGATGCCGGGCAGCCGTTCGAAGGCCGTGATCAGGTTTTGAACCGGTTCAGGCAAAATGGGCATTGCGGCTGCCTAGAAGCCCATGCCGGGCATTCCGCCAGCCAGGGGGCCCATGCGGGTGGAGGCCAGCTCCCGGCTCTGATCCAGCGCCATGTTGACCGCGCTGAGGATCAAATCCTGCAGCATCTCGGCGTCCGCGTCCTTGAGCAGTTCAGGGGCGATCTCGACGCTCCTGCACACCTGCTGGCCGGTCATGACAACCTTCACCGCACCGCCGCCCACGCTGGCCGTGACGGTCTCTTCGGCCAGTTGCGCCTGCATTTGTTCCATCTGTTCCTGCAAGCGGCGCAATTGCTGCATCATGCCGCCGCCCGCTCCACCTCCGCCCGCCGGGCGGTTGAATCCCTTTGCCATACGTCCTCCGTAATTTTGAAAATCGTTCTCGGTTACCGGGTTAATCCTTGTCGACGATCTTGCCGCCCAGGTTGAGCGCCGTGCCCACCATGCCGTCCGCGTCCACGCCCAGGTCATCCGGCAGCGTCTTCGCTTTTCCGCTGGCCACCACGCTGGCGATGCGCATGCTGACGCCAAGCACCTGCTGCACAGCCTGACGGGTGACTTCCAGGTTTTCGCCGTCCATTTTGGAGCGCACCACTTCGGTGGCAAACCCCAGCACCAGCACACCGTCTTTGATCGTAAAATTCTTGACCGAATTCAACAATCCCACGGTCTGCGGCCGGCGGCCCTTGGCCACCGCGCAAATTTTCGCCCAGTTCTGGTTGATGGTTTGCAGGGTCACTTCGCCAGCCGTGCTTGCCGGGGGCGCGGAAGCGCCGGGCTGATCCTGCGGCGCTTCAACCGCTGCCGGGGTGGCCTGCCAGGCGGATTCCGCCGGCGGTTCGGGCACGGGCGATTCCGTGCTGCTGCGCCGGGCTGGCGTTGATGCCGGCGCCGCCTCGGGGACGGTCTTCGGCGCGGGTTGCGCGGCCGGCATGGCCGCTGGCGCCGCAGCCAATGGAACTGCCGGCGGATTGAGCGTCTCGGTCAGCGCCAGTTCCAGCATCAGGCTGGGCTGCCAGCCAGAGCGGCCTTCATTGGCCGCTGAGTTGAAAGCTTTGATCGCCTGCAACAATGCCGCCACATCGAATTGGGCGGCCTGCGCCGCCATCAGGGCGCGCATCTCGGCTGTTGCATCCACCTGGTCGGCGTTGCCCATGCGCACCAGCAGCAGGCTGCGCAGGTATTCGACCACCTGGCGGGCAAACTGGCGCGGATCGGTGCCGCTGTCAAGCGCCTGATGGATGCAATCCAACCCTTTGTCCGCCTGGCGCGCCAGCATCGCGCTCACCAGGTCCACCACCGACTGGTTGGTGGCCGTGCCCAGCACGTTCTGCGCGGTTTCCAGGGTAATCTTTTCACCCGTCGATGCCAGTTGGTCCAGCAGGGAAATCGCATCGCGCATGGCGCCCGTCGATTGGCGCGCGATCAACACCAGCGCGTCCTCCTCCACCTGCAAATGCTCCTCAGCCGAAATCTGTTTGAGCAGTTGAACAATATCCTTCACCGGGATGCGGCGAAACTCATGCCGCTGGCAGCGTGAAAGCACCGTCGCCGGGATCTTGTGCACCTCGGTGGTCGCCAGGATGAAGATGGCATGCGCGGGCGGCTCTTCCAGCGTCTTCAGCAGCGCGTTGAAGGCCGCCGTGGAAAGCATGTGAACTTCGTCGATAATGTAAACCTTGTAGCGGCCCTGTGTGGGCGAGAAGTTGATTTTGTCGCGCAGGTCGCGCATGTCATCCACGCTGGTGTTGGAAGCCGCGTCGATCTCGATGAGGTCGAGGAAGCGGCCTTCATTGACGGCTGTGCAATGCTCGCAGGCGTCGCACGGCCGCTCGCTCAATTCATCCGCCAGGCAGTTCACCGCTTTGGCCAGCAGCCGGGCCGTGGTCGTTTTGCCCGTACCGCGCGGACCGGCAAACAGGTAGGCGTGCCCCACCTTGCCGCCGCGGATGGCATTTTGCAGCGTATGGACGACGTGTTCCTGGCCCACCACCTGATCCCACAAACGGGGCCGCCACTTGCGATAGAATGCCTGGCTCATGCGCTTAATCCTGCAATTCTGGTTTTTGCGCCGCAATTGCGCCGGCGCTCAACGCGGTTGCCCGCTCAGCCTCGACGTTCAGAAGCGTGCGCTGAAACGCCGCCCCTGGAACGCGCAAATTGTAATGGATGATCTCCCGATTGAGCGATTCAATTTGG
>CALMIB010000285.1 GCA_937863945.1 uncultured Longilinea sp. | reverse complement strand
CCGAAGTCATCCTCGGATCGGTCAACGATGCGACCTTCGGCCCGACCATGATGTTCGGCCTGGGCGGTATCTTCGTCGAAGTGCTCAAGGACGTCACCTTCCGGGTAGCCCCGGTTTCGCACGGGCAGGCCCTGCGCATGCTCAGCGAAATCCGCGGCGCGCCCATCCTGGCCGGCGTGCGCGGTGAAATGCCCCGCGACCGCGAAGCCCTGGCCGAAACAGTTTGCCGATACGCGACCATGATCGTAGATCTGGCCGACGAGGTCAGCGAATCGGATGCCAACCCGGTGCTGGTTTATGAAGAGGGCAAGGGCATCAAGGTCGTCGACGCCCGCATCATCCTCAAAAAGAAGTAAAATTTAATTCGCAGTCAATAAAATCAGGGTGCGGTTCTCCTGCGGACCGCACCCTGATTGGTTTAACCAGACTTCAATTGCTTCCACGCGCCCACCCAGGGAGTTCCCAGGCGGTGGCGCACGGGCACGGATACTTTCGCCAGCTTCTGGCCCACTTGAGCCGATAGACCCGCGACAGTTGCCCAATCTTCTGCCAGCACGGCCTGGCGCATTAAAGTTCCCAGCCGGCCTGACCATTCCCAATCCAACCGGAAGCGGTCCGCCTTGACCCAATAGCCACGTTTTTCCCAGGCGGCCACCGAAGTTTCAACCGTATCGTTGATTTCAGATAATGCCAACGCAATATAGGCCGCCAGATCGTGCGCGGCTTCATTGGGGTCGTTCAAACGCATCAATTCGCGCAGGGCCAGCACAATCGATTTGCTCAATCGGGTGCGTTCCTTCCCGGCGCTGTCTGGATTAATCACGCGGCTCAAGAATTTCCTCCACAATCAAAGGTCAGTTCAAGCGAACTGAGCAGGATTATAAACCATGTTGACGGCCTTTTTGGATGCGCGTATAATTCCACCGGCCCGGGGAATTGCTGGAATTGGCAGACAGGCATGACTTAGGATCATGTGCCGCAAGGCGTGAGGGTTCAAGTCCCTCATTCCCCACTGGTAATAAATGATATTTTCATCATCACGGTTATGCACTTTTTCATCCAACTGCACCAGGTAATCTGATGCAATTCTTACGTTCGACCGATAGAATATAGCACGTATGGTATAATTTTAGCCCGAAACAGGCCGAGGTTTGGCTCGTTTTGTTGTGAGGAAACGGTGGTTCTCGCCGGTGAGCTGAAAGCCATTTCCGCTGGCGCGAGGGTTCGAGCCCCTCACTCCTCACCTTGTGATGCAAATGCTTGCGCAATCTTAATTTTGGATCGAAGGATTTTTGAATTGAAAATTGAAACCCAACCCCGCGAAGACCATCAGGTCAAAATTGTCGCCGAGTTCGACGCTGAAACCAAGGAAGGATTCAAGCGCCGCGCCGCGCGTAAGATTTCCCAGGAGACCAAAATTCCCGGTTTCCGTCCTGGAAAGGCGCCCTACGACATTGTCCGCCGCATGTACGGCGATGACGCCATCGAAAAGCAGGCCGTGGAACTGTTGATTGACGAACAATATGGCAAAATCCTGGATGAAGCAGAGGTCAAGCCGGGCGCGCCGGGCTCCCTGGAAGAAATCATCAGCACCGAACCGCTCAAGTTGAGCTTTATCGTCCCGCTTGCCCCGGAGGTCGTGTTGGGCGATTATCGGGCCATCCGCAAACCCTACGAAGCCCCCACCGTCAGCGACGAAGAAATCTCCGAATACCTGCACCGCATGCAGACCAGTTACGCGACCGCCGAACCGGTGGAACGCGCCGCTGAAAAAGGCGATTTGGTCTATTACATGCTCAGCGGCCGGCTGACAAACCCCGCGGAAGGCGAGGACGCCGAGGTCATCAAGGACGGCCCCGCCCAGACTGTGATCGGCGAGGATACCGTCTCCGATAAAGATTGGCCCTTTACCGGTTTTTCCGAGAAATTGATCGGCCTGTCCGTCAATGATGAGAAAGAAATCACGCACATCTACGGCGATGAAGAAAGCGACGAAAAATTGCGCGGTCGCGAAGTCACTTTCCACATCGTCGTCCAGAGCATCAAGGCTCTGCACTTGCCCGAGATCGACGATGAATTCGCCCAATCGCTGGGCGAATTCACCACCTTCGCAGAATTAAGAGAATCCATCGCGGCGCAATTGAGCGAGCGCAACCGCGAGGAATATGACCAGAAGTATTTCGACGAGCTATTTGAGTTGATCGCAGCGGGCGCGACCATCAAGTATCCGCCCCAGGTGCTGGATGAGGAGAAGGAACACATCCTCGAACATCTCAGGGAAGATTTGAGCAGGAATAATCTTGACCTGGACACTTACCTGAAATTGATTGGCACGACCAGCGAAACCTTCATGGCCGAACAGGTCACCCCGGCAGCGCAAAAACGTCTGGTTCGTTCCTTATTGATGGAAGAAATCGGCCGCGTTGAAAATATCCAATTAGCCGACACGGATGTCAACGCAGCTGTGAACGGCTCGCTGCAGCAGCTTTCCGCCCAGCCTGGCTTTAATCCTAAGAAGGTCAATGACCGTCTGGTCAATGCCATTGCGATGGACGCTGTTTCACGCCTGTACAACCAACGCATCCTCGGCCGATTGAAATCGATCGCCACAGGCGAGCTGGAAAGCGCGCTTGAGACCGCTGCCGAAACACCCGAAGTCGAAGTAACAGCCGCCGGCGGTGAGGCTGAAGCGGCTGAAAAAGACGCGGCCGAATAAAGCCGCACCATAAACACCTAGGAGGGTTTATGTCCATTCCCAAAATCGAATCGGTCATCCCGATGGTTGTTGAAACCTCCGGACGGGGTGAACGCGCCTATGATATTTATTCCTTGCTGCTCAAGGAACGCATCATCTTCCTTGGAACAGCCATTGACGATCAGGTCGCCAACGTGACCGTAGCCCAATTGCTCTACCTGAGCAAGGAAGATCCGGAACGCCCCATCCAAATGTACATCAATTCTCCGGGCGGACAGATCTATGCCGGGTTGGCCATCTACGACACCATGCAGATGATCCCGAACAAGATCAGCACCGTGGCCGTTGGTGTAACCGCGTCGTTTGGCACCGTGCTCCTGACCGCAGGTACAAAAGGCCAGCGTTATGCGCTTCCCCACGCCACCATCCACATGCACCAACCGCTGGGCGGCGCGCAAGGCCAGGCTTCGGATATTGAGATTCAGGCCCGCGAGATTTTGCGGCTCAAGTCCCGCCTGAATGAAATCATGTCCAATGCCACCGGCAAATCGCTGGAAGTCATTCAACACGACACCGAACGCGATTTCTACCTGAATGCCACACAGGCTGTGGAATACGGCCTGGTCGATCAGGTGCTGGTACCACCGCAAAAGTGATGGCGGTCAAATAACCACAATCGCAAGCCGGATGGCCCCCGCTATCCGGCTTGCGCGTAAATTGAGGCGACATGCAATCAAGCGCTCCCATCCGCGCCCTGATCCTCGACATGGACGGCGTTTTATGGAAAGACAAAGAGCCCATTGGCAATCTCCCGGAGATCTTTGGCCGCTTGCAGGCCAAAAACATCCAGGTGATCCTGGCCACCAACAACGCCACCCGAACGCCTGACCAGTACGTTGAAAAACTGGCCGGGTTTGGCGTTTCGTTTGACGCCAGGCGCATCATCAATTCGGCCAACGCCGCAGCCTACCGCCTCAAGCAGGATTTTCCCGCGGGTGGACCGGTTTATGTGATCGGTGAGGAAGGATTGGCCAAAGCGTTGGCAGCGCAGGGCTTTGCGCCCGCTGCGCCAGATGAACGTCCGCTCGCTGTGGTTGCCGGATTGGATTTGCACATCACCTATGAAAAGCTGAAGCAGGCCACCCTGCTCATCCGCGGCGGCGTCCCGTTCTACTTCACCAACCCTGACCGCCCCTTCCCCACCCCCCAGGGATTGATCCCCGGCGCCGGGTCCCTCCTGGCAGCCCAGGTGGCTGCCGCCGCCGTTCACCCC
>CALMIB010000284.1 GCA_937863945.1 uncultured Longilinea sp. | reverse complement strand
AAATGGGCCCGGATTGCACTTCCAGCGCGTTGACCAGGTAAAAGGATTTGTACTGGATGCCCAGACGGTCCAATGAGGCGCGCAACCCCTGCTGCTCAAACCCGGCATGCTCCACCAGCACCCGGTACACTTCCGCGCGGCGGTCCTGCCAGGGCAAATCAGGGTCAATCCTGGATAAATCGGCTTGATCCTTCAGAATGACGAAAAAGCGCTCGCCGTGCAATCCGGTGACTCCAAAGAAGATGTGCACGCAGACCACGGCTATGACTGCTGCCAGCGCTATCCAACGGCTGCCTTTTCCAAAGGCCGAATCCAGTTGCAACCGGCGCCAGGTCAATGCCAGCACCAGCGTCACAACCAGTCCGGCAACCAACGTCACTTCGCCAGACCGGGTGGCCCAATCGAGGCGTTCACCGGGGCCGCTGGCGATGACCACGGACAACTCGTCCGCATCGATCAGCATGAGCGGCGCTGCAGCCGCCAGACCCAACAGCAGCGCAACCGGCGCCCAGTTTTGTGCGCGCGCGTTTGCCTTTCCGGCCATGCTCAGCATAGCGATTGTCCACCCCAGCACCGGCAGCCCAAACAACAGCACCCATTGCAGGCCGGAATAACCGAAACCGGTGACCATGATCGTCAACGTAACAGCGATCACCAGACCATCCAGGAAGATGTCCGCGCCCTTCACCTCCCGGTCCGCCCGCTGGGTGGCATACAACAACCCGCCGTGGAGGGTCCAGCTCGCAGCGGCGCCAAACAGCAAACCCGCGACAAGGCCCAGGAGAATATCCACCAGGGATCCAAACGCGCCCCATATCATCCACGGAAGCGATAGGACCGCAGCGATCAAAACGGCCAGCCCGCCCCCGCGCCAATCCAGCGACTTCCACGGCGCAACCCAATCCGGCGAAAAGCGCTGCAGCCAGGCATGCAGCAGCGCCAGGTAAACCAGCATCAAGCCGATCTGCGCAACCGCAATCGCCTGTGCGTCGGTAATTGCAAAGAAACGCGCGGGCGATTGCAACATCACATACGCACCCGCGAAAGCCCAGGTCTGAAATGCCAGCCGGCTGCGCGGCGTTTTGCTTTTCCAGGCCATAATTCCCATGGGCAGCAAGATGCCCGCGCCGTAAAACAACGGCACCTGCCAGCGGGGATCGTTAACCAGGTAGCCGGCAAATACGGTTTGCTCCTGCAGCCAGCCCACCGACTGGGTGATGGCGGTCATCAACACGATCCAGCCAATCGCCACCACGAAGATGGCGATCAGTGCGCAACCCTGGCCGCGGATGGACTGGGTCTCTTTTGGAAGGCTCTCCTGGCTTTCAGGCGTGCTCTGGGGTAATTCCATTCGATCCCGGTCCTTCCTCTCAAAGCCCAAGCACAAAATCCCCATTCTTGTAGAGAAGCACGCCGTCCACCCAGATCTCGCCGCCGTCGCGCAGATCGCAAATCATATCCCAGTGAATGGCCGAATGGTTCTGACTGCCGGTTTCCGGGTAGCCCGCGCCGACTGCCATGTGAAAACTGCCGCCGATTTTCTCGTCGAACAGGATTTCGCGCGTAAAGCCGGTGATGCCTTTATTAGTCCCGATCGCAAATTCACCCACGCGGCGCGCGCCTTCATCGGTGTCGAGGGTCTTGATCAGGAAATCCTCATTCTTTTCGGCGGTCGCCTTAACCACGCGCCCTTTTTCAAACCAAAGCCGCACACCGTCCACTTCCCGCCCCGCGTAAATGGTTGGATAGGAGAAGAACACATGCCCTTCCACGCTGTCTTCGACGGGTCCGGTGAAAATCTCACCGTCTGGAACATTTTCCTTGCAATCGCAATTGATGAAAGCTCGACCGTCGATGCTCAAGCGCAAATCGGTTTGCTTGCCGATCACCCGCACCTGTTTTTTGCCCTTCAGCCACTCCACAATTCGTTGCTGCTGGGCTGACACTTGCTTCCAGTAGGAAACAGGATCATCCAGGTTCGGCATGCAGGCGGAATACACAAAATCCTCGTACTCACTCAGGCTCATTTCCGCGTCCATGGCATGGGCTTCGGTCGGGAAAAGCGTTAAGGTCCAGCGCAATTCACCCCGGGCGGCGCGTTCCATGTAGATTTTCATGATCTCTTCGCCGGCTTTATCGGCCAGCACCATTTTGGCTGGATCCACGCGGCTCAAATTTCGGGTATTACCAGAGGCGATCAAGGTGATCAAAACATCGTAAGTTGAAATGATCTGCTTGAGCGGTTCGTGAACATATTGCAATTGCTCATCCGAAGCGTAGCGGTAGAATTCCTCCTGGGCCCAGGGCAGCGTAGGATTTATCAACGGAAAACCGCCTGCCTGCAAGACTTTGATATAAACTTCGCGCATCAACGGCTCGGCCAGTGTCGAACCGCGGATGGCGACTTTATCCCCGGGTTTGACCGAAACGGAATAATTCACCAGCAGATC
>CALMIB010000283.1 GCA_937863945.1 uncultured Longilinea sp. | reverse complement strand
GAAGGCCGAGGAGCAGCTCTACGCGGCTTTGACCGCCGCGGAAGGCGCACCGCGCAAGCCCGGCTCGGTGGAGGATTTCTTCGCCGTGCTGCTGCCGCTCATCCCGGCGATCAGCCAGTTCTTCGATGCAGTATTGGTGATGGCAGATGACGCCGCCGTGCGCGCCAACCGCCTGGGCATGCTGCAGCGCATCGCCGCACTGGCCGAGGGCGTGGCGGATTTCTCGAAGCTGGAAGGGTTCTAAAAAAACGCCAGAATCATAGCGTTTACACCTCGGGGGCCGGCGCATGCCGACCCCTGCTCTTTTCCGGATTGCTGGCGATATTCGACTGGCACGCCCCTGCTTTGTGGGTTAGAATTCTTGCTGAGGTGAGGGCATGACGGCGATTGACGAGATCAAATCGCGCATTGATATTGTTGACCTGGTGTCCGAGACGGTGAAACTGCGCCGCACGGGGAAAAATTACACCGGGTTCTGCCCGTTTCATCCCAACACGCGCACGCCTGCCTTCGTGGTCTTCCCGGAATCGGGCACCTGGCGCTGTTTTGGTCAGTGCAACGAGGGCGGCGACATCTTCCGCTTTGTGATGAAGAAGGAAGGCTGGGATTTCGCCGAAACGCTGCGCTTTTTGGCCGAAAAGGCCGGCGTGCAGCTCGAGCCGGTCACGCCGCAGCGCCAGGAGGCTGACAAAGTCAACGAGCGGCTGCAGGGGCTGCTGGAAGAGGCGGTCACCTTCTACCGCCACCACCTGCTGCAAACGCCCGCCGGCAAACCCGCGCTGGCCTACCTGAGCAAGCGCGGTCTGACGCAGGAAACGATCGAGGCTTTCGGACTGGGCTACGCGCCGGATGGCTGGGAGATCGCGCAGCAGTATTTCCTCGGCAAGGGTTATTCCAGCGCCGAGCTGTTGCAGGCCGGGCTGGCCACCGAGCGCCAGGAACGCCAGGGCAGCTACGACCGCTTCCGTAACCGCATCATGTTCCCCATCCGCGACGCCATGGGCCACATGGCCGGTTTCGGCGCGCGCATTCTCGACCCCAACGACGTGCCCAAGTTTCTCAATTCGCCGCAGACCGCGCTGTTTGACAAGGGCCGGCTGCTCTACGGGCTGGACCAGGCGCGCAAGGCCATCCGCAGCCTCGACCAGGTGGTGATCGTCGAAGGCTACCTGGACGTGATCGCGCTGCACCAGGGCGGCTTTGCCAACGCGGTTTCGCCGATGGGCACCGCGCTGACCGAAGACCAGATGCGCCTGCTCAAGCGCTTTACCCGGCGCATCGTGCTGGCGCTGGACGCCGACGCAGCCGGCGAGAAGGCCACCCTGCGCGGCCTGGAGATCGCCCGCCAGGCGATGGACCGCAGCGACGAGATCGCCTTTGACGCGCGCGGGCTGCTGCGCCACGAGGCGCGCTTGCAGGCGGATGTGCGCGTGACCACGCTGCCGCCGGGCATGGATCCGGACGAGGTGGTGCTGCGCGACCCCGAAGAATGGCGCCGGATTCTCGAATCCGCCAAGCCCATCGTGGCGCACGTGATGGATACGCTGGCCGCCGGGCGCGACCTGGAGGACCCCAAGGCCAAGAGCGAGGTGGCCGCCCAGGTGATGCCGCTGATCGCGGATGTGCCCGACCCGGTGGAGCGTGAAGCCTACCGCCAGCGCCTGGCGCGCATGCTGAAGGTGGACGAGCGCGCCCTGCAGGGCGCCGGGCAGGCCGCGGCAACCAGCCGCCGCCGGCCCGTGATCAAGAATGAAAAACCGGCCCGGCGCACCCAGGCGCTCCCGGCGACGTCAGGCCAGCGGGCAGCCTCCCTGGAGGCTCACTGCCTGCGCCTGCTGCTGCGCCAGCCGGATATGATTTACCAGGTGGACCGCTTCCTGCTCAAATCCGGGTTGGGGCGGTTTTCGGAGGCTGATTTTGACCTGAGCGGCCACCAGCACATTGCCCGCCTGCTGCTGGACTCGCTGGCGCAGGACCAGTTGGATCCGCGCCAGTTCATGCAGGAAATGCTGCCGGAAGCGCTGGAAGAGACCTGGCAGGCGCTGGCGGCGGATATGCCACACGGCGAACCCAACGCCGAAAAGCGTTTTGAGGACCTGATGCGCACCCTGATGGCCCTGCGCCTGTTGAAGATCAACCAGAGCATCCAGCAAATGCGCTTCCTGCAGGAAGATTTGCAGGAGCAGGAGGAAGCGCAGGAGCTGAACCCCTACCAGGACTTGATCGGGCAGTCGATTCAAGCGCGAAACCGGCTGGAACAGGCCCTTGCCAAGCCGCTGATGCCGGACTAGAGCCCTTTTTCTGTTCTATGGTATAAATAGGTCTATGCCCCGGAAGAAGAATACCCCTTCTCAAGAATCGTCTGAACTGCCGGAAAAGAAAAGCATCCCCGCCCCGCAGCGGGGCAACCGCTCTTCGCGCAGCACGCGCGTGCCGGGTGTTCCGCTGCCGAAATCGGCCAGCACCAACCCGGCGGACGACGACGCGCTGGTGAAAGAAGAGCCCGACGAGCCCGCCCTGGCGCAGAGCAGCGAGGAATGGGCTGAACTGTCGATGGATGATCCGCTGGAGATCCTGGAAGATCCGTCGATTGCGATGGAGCTTTCAGAGGATCCGGTGCGCCTGTATCTCAAGGAGATCGGGCAGATCCATCTGCTGGACGCGGACAGCGAGTTCCGCCTGGCCGCGCGCATCGAGGCCGAGCGCCGGATTGTGGCCTGGCAGGATCACACCGAGCCCACGGTGGGCGCGGAGGGGCATTACCGCGCTCTGTACACGAGCGTAGTGCAGGAATTGCTCACGTCGTGGGAGCGCCTGGAGGAAGACTGCCAGCGTTTGAGCCAGGGAGAAACCCCTGACCTGAGCCTGGTGCTGGCGGAAGCGCAGATGCTGCGGCGCCAGTGGCAAGCCGAAGAGCCTTCCTACCTGCGCAGCTTCCTCGACAACGGCCTGTGGGGCAAGGACCCGATGTGGGACGGCCTGGTGCGGCACGCTTTTTCGCTCTTCCTGTGCCTGTACCTGCTGCCCGTGGAGATGGCCCAGGCGTTGATGACCGCGCTGCGCCAGGAACAAAATATGCCCGACCTGGCTTTCTTTGAAAAAACGCTGCCCACCGACGCGCAGTTGGAATATGACTTTGATTTGATCGAACGGCGGGCCGACGAGGCCAACCAGACCCTGATCCGCGCCAACCTGCGCCTGGTGGTGAGCATCGCCAAGCGCTACCTGGGCCGCGGCATCTCCTTCCTTGACTTGATCCAGGAGGGTAACCTGGGCCTGCTGCGTGCGGTGGCCAAATTCGACCCCACGCGCGGGTTCAAATTCAGCACCTACGCCACCTGGTGGATTCGCCAGTCGATCAGCCGCTATATTGCCGAGCAGGCGCGCACCATCCGCATCCCGGTGCACCTGTTCGAGGCCATCACCCGGCTGCTGCGCGTGCAGCGCTCGCTGGTGCAGCAGTTGGGGCGCGAGCCCACCCACGAGGAGCTGGCGCTGGAGGCGGGCTTCCTGGCCGACGAGGACGTGCAGATCATTGCGCGCGCCCGCGCCGAAAACCTGCCGCTGGACCCTGAAGTGCAGCGCCGCTGGATGTGGGCCACCGCCAAGGTGCAGCGCATCCTGCAATCGGCGGAGGAGCCGGTCTCGCTGGAGCGGCCGGTGGGCGACGAAGAGAGCAGCCAGTTGGGCGATTTCATCGAAGACAACGACGCGCTGGAGCCGATGGACGCCGCTGCGCGCGAAATGCTGCGCGAGCAGGTGCAAAGCGCGCTGGGGGCGCTCTCGGAGCGCGAGCGCCAGGTGTTGGAACTGCGCTTCGGCCTGATCGACGGCAAGGACCACACCCTGGAAGAGGTCAGCCGCTACTTCAACGTGACGCGCGAGCGCATCCGCCAGATCGAAGCCAAGGCGCTGCGCAAACTGCGCCACCCCACCCGCAGCCGCCATTTACGCGAATATTTGAGCTGAACAGCAATTTGCCGAAGGCCCGCCGGACGACTGGCGCGGCCTTTGTCATTATAAGGAGCCATTCGTGCCGCGCAAAGTGCTGATCTTTCAAAGCGATCCAAAAAGTGCCGCAGTGCTGGCGCGGTTGTTCCGCGCGCGCGGCGATGAGGCGTGGACGGCCCGGGACCTGGAGCAGGCGCGCGCGTTGCTGCGCCAGGTGCGCCCGGATTTGTTGATGATGGATTTGCACTTTCCGGGCAACGCCTGGCTGGATTTTTTGCGCGCTTTGCGCCAGGACCAGCCGCGCCTGAGCATCATTATGACCAACCGCCACCCCGACCTGCAGCGCGAGATGTGGGCGCAGGCGCAGGGGGTGACCGTTTTCCTGCGCGAGCCGTTCACGGCGCAATGGCTGGAGGCGGCTCTGCGCCGGGCGGAAAGCGGCCTGTCGCCGGATACGCGCCCGGCCCGCGGCACGGCAGCCGGCAAACCTGCCCAGAGCTTGCCGCGCGTGCGCGTGCCGGTGCGTCTAAAGATCACGCTGCCCTACCTGGTGCTGGCCATCACCATCGCGCTGGCGGCGGCCTTCGTCATCAGCCAGGTGATGCTCGATTCGATCCAGGAACGCTTCTTCAACCAATTGCTGGAAACCGGCCGACAGAGCAGCGACTGGATGGTGCGCGAAGAAAACCGCATGCTGGCCACGCTGCGCCTGGCGGCCAACACGCAGGGCGTGGCCCAGGCGGTGCAGGCCGGCGATTCCGATGGGCTGCGCAACCTGGTGCTGCCGGCCATCGTCAACGCGGGCGAAGAGACGGTTGAGTTTTTGGACATGCAGGGCGTCAGCGTGCTGGGTCTGCGGCCGGGCAGGCAGCCCGGTGAATTTGACACCGTGCGCGGCGAGACCTTTTTCCAATCGGTGGGCTTTGCGCAGGCCGTGCTGCAGGGGCGCAGCGACGAGCAGGGCGATAAATTCGCCGGGATTCAGCAAACCCCCTTCGGGCGCTACTTTTACGTCAGCGGCCCCATCTTCGATCCGGCCGGCGCGCAGGTGGGCGCGCTGCTGGTGGGCAAATCGGTCAACTCGATCGCGGCGCAAATGAGCCGGGATACGCTCGGGCGCGTGACGCTGTACGACATCGACGGCCAGCCGCTGGCTTCATCGCTGTTCAGCGGGACGGAGAGCTTCCCGCTGGCGCGCAGCCAGGTGGGCGAAACCCTGATCGAGCAGGACGCGTCCACCCTGACCCGCGATCTGACCCTGGGCGGGGTCAACTACAGCGAATTGCTGCTGCCCTGGGAGGTGCGCAACGGCGCGGACCAGGGCGTGCTGGGGGTCGCCATGGAGCAGACCTTCCTGATGCGCACTACGCAAACCACCCGGATGGAGATCTTCCTGCTGGTGGCGGGGGCCATTTTGCTGGTGATTGTCGTAGGCGTGTACCTTTCCAACCTGATCACGCGGCCGCTGGTCAAGCTGGCGCGCGCTTCCTCGGAGGTGGCCAATGGCAACCTGGAGGTGAAGGTCGATTCCGGCGGCGACGATGAAGTGGCCGTGCTGGCGCATTCGTTCAACTATATGGTGGCCGGGTTGCAGGAAGGCTCCATCTACCGCGACCTGTTGGGGCGCACGGTTTCGCCGGAGGTGCGCGAGCAGCTTCGCCAGACCTTCAGTTCGGGCAACCTGCGCCTGGAAGGCCAGGAGGCGGTCGCCAGCGTGCTGATGACCGACATCCGCGGGTTCACCACCCTGTCCGAGCAGGCTTCCCCGTCGACGGTCTTCAACTGGCTGAACGAATACTTCGGTAAACTGGTGCCGATCGTGGTGGCGCACGGCGGCGTGGTCAACAAATTCGACGGCGACGCCATGCTGGCTTTCTTCGGTATTTTGCCGCGCATGCTCACGCCGCGGCGCTCGGCCGTTGCGGCCTGCGATACCGCGCTGGAAATGCTGCGCGCCATCCAGTCCCTGAACAAGCAGCGCATTCAACGCGGCGACCCGCCGCTGGTGACAGGCATTGGCATTCACACCGGCGTGGTCATTGCCGGCGGGCTGGGCACCAGCGACCGGCTGCATTACACCATCATCGGCGACACGGTCAACTCGGCGCAGCGCCTGGAGGGGCTGACCCGCGAGCTGATGGACGATACCGGCGCGCTGATTAGCCAGTCCACCTACGCCGCGTTGGGCGAGCAGCAAAGTAAATACCTGCTGGAGCCGATGGGCGAGCATTCGGTGCGGGGCAAAGCCGAACGCCTGATGGTGTACCGGCTGAGCGATTTGCCCGATTTGAATTTGCCGCGCGCCTGACGGCAACTGATAAGCGGTTGTAATGCCCTGCCGCATGGGCGCAGGCTATACTTGGTTGGGTATGCGACAAAATTTTCCGGCGCGCTCCTTTCAATCGCTGATGGCCCTGCTGCTGGTGCTGGCGGTGGGCGCACTGGTTTTGCTGGTCATTTTCAACCCGGCCACCTGGCTCAGGCAATTGCGCCTTTCGCTGCCGGCGGGCATCCATTCGCCGCTGTACGCCGATTATTCGGCCGACCTGCGCGGCATGCTGGTGGCGCCGGCCGACCTGCGCCTGCTGCAGGAGGCCCTGACCGCCCAACAGGCGGAGGATGATACGGTCATCAACGACCTGCTCACGCCGGTGCCGACGGTCACCCCGCCGGCGGGCAACGTGCCGCCCACGCTGCCGGTGGTTCTGGTCACGCCGCCGGAAGGCAGCCCGACCGCCACGCTGCCGGCGGGCATCACACCCACCGAGGACTGGACGCCCACCCTGACGCTGACCCCGCAATTCACCTGGACGGCGACGCTGACGCGCACGCCCACGGCCACGCTGCCCGGCGGGGTCACCCGCACGCCCGGGCCGACCGCCACGCTGCCGCCCTGGACGCCGACCGCCAGCCTGAGCCCGACTCGCACCGCCTCGCCGACGGCGACTGTCACGCCCACGCCAACTTCCACATCCACGCGCACGCCCACGGCCACCCCGACCAACGACGGATATCCGCCGCCGTCCACGCCGCCATCCACGCCGCCCGGTTATCCGTAAGCCGTTGTATAATCCACACGGATTGCCATTCCAAAAACCGGGTGGGCGGCTGAGAGCCGCCAATTTGAGACGGGCATGCTTGCTTCCTTATCCACGCTGACGCATCTTGAATACCTGCTGGCCGCGGCGGTGGTGCTGTTTCTGCCGGGACTGGCCTGGCAGGCCTGGTCGCCGGTTGACGGGCGCGACCCGCTGGAACGCCTGGCGGACGCGCTGGGCATCAGCATTGGCGTGAGCGTGCTGGCCGGCCTGGCGGTTTTTTTGGCGGGTGGGCGCTTCACGCCCGGCGTGTTGATCGGGCTGTACGCTGCCTGCCTGCTGGCCTGGATAGTTGGCCGCCTGCGCACGCTCCGCTCGGGGCGGTTTGCCTTCAGTTGGCGCGCGGCCGCGCTGGGGTTGGGCGGCGGAGCACTGCTGCTGGCGGCGCTGGCCTGGCGGCTGTACCAGGCGCGCGGGCTGCTGCTGCCCGCCTGGGTCGATTCGGTGCATCACGTCCTGGTGGTGAACCTATTTCTTCAAAACGGCGGCGTCCCGGCCAGTTTCGAGCCTTATTTTCCGGTCGAATTCACCTATCATTACGGCTTTCACCTGCTGGCGGCGCTCTTCAGCGCGGCCACCCAGGCGCCGGCCGAACAGGGCGTGCTATGGTTCGGGCAGGCGCTCAACGCGGCGGTGGCGCTGTCGGTTTACCGGCTGGGGCGGGCTGCCTGGCGAGATTGGCGCGCTGCCGGGCTGGCCGCGCTGCTGGTGGCCTTCACCTTTCAAATGCCGGCCTACTACGTCACCTGGGGGCGCTATACCCTGCTCACCGGGCTGGCCGTGCTGCCCGCGGCGATGGCTGCCGCGCTGGAGCTGGCCCGCGAACCCCGGCGGCGCGAGCTGGCGGCGCGCCTGATGGTGCTGACCGCGGGCGTGGCGCTTTCGCATTACACCGCGCTGCTGCTGTTGCTGCTGTTCCTGCTGGCGCTGGGGGTCGGGCTGCTGCTGCGGCGCGCCTGGCGCGCGCTGTGGACGGCGGCTGCGGCTTCCTTGATGGGCGCGCTGCTGGCCGCTCCCTGGCTGCTGCGTTCGTGGAACGCGCTCAACAGTCAGGCCGGGGTGGGGGTGGTTTCGCCGCTGGACGGCAGCCAGTCGGGCTACTGGGAATATATCCTCTACCTGCTCGGGCCGGACTACAATTATCCGCTCTACCTGGCCGCGCTGGCGGCATTGATCTGGCTGCTGGCGCGCGGCCCGGAGCGCACGATCAGCACGTGGGGGCTGCTGATGGGCCTGTTGATGCTGCCCTGGGGGCTGCGCCTGTCGCCCTTCCGCCCCGATCACATGGCAATCCTGGTATTTCTGCCGGCGGCGCTGCTGCTGGGCGCCGGGATGGCGCGGCTGGCCGGGCTGCTGGCCCGCTGGCGGCCGTGGGCAGGCCGGCTGGCACTGCTGCTGGCGGCGCTGGGGTTGGTTGGGTTGGGCCTGGCGCGCACCCGAGACGTGGTCAACCCGGTGACCGTGCTGGTGAACGCCGCCGACCTGCGGGCGATCGAGTGGGTGCGGGAAAACACGCCGCCCGACGCACGCTTTTTCATCAACACCACCGGCTGGCAGGGCAGCTACCGCGGCGTGGACGGCGGCTACTGGCTGCTGACGCTGACCGGCCGCCAGACGGTGACCCCGCCGGCGCTGGCCTGGATGGGACCGGCGGAAAGCCAACAACAGTTGAATGCGCGTTCGGCGGCTGCCAGCCAGGCGGCCGGCTGCGACGAGAGCTTCTGGCAGGTGGTCGGGGAAGCCGATTTGACCTATGCGTATATCCGAGAAGGTGCCGGGCCGCTGCAGCCCGCCGCGTTGAATACTTGCCCCGGCGTCGTGAATGTTTATCGCCGCAACGGGGTGTATATTTACGAGATCGCGCGGTGAGGGTGAAGCTCGCCCCTCCCCGGGCCGAATCCTGCCATATCATGAGAGAGTTTGATGAGGAGTGCCATGAAATATAAAGATCCGAATTGTTCGGTTGGTGAACGCGTGGAAGATTTGCTGGCGCGCATGACGCTGGAAGAGAAAGTAGCCCAGTGCGTGCAAATTTACATTCCCCCGGAGGGCCGCGAGGAGATCCTGGCGCGCATCCGCAAAACCGGGCTGGGCTCGCGCATCCTCTCGGCCGTGCCGCTGGGGGGCAGCGTCACCCAACGCACCGCGGGCATCGCCGACCTGAACGAGGTCCAGCGCATCGCGGTGGAGGAATCGCGCCTGGGCATTCCCATCCTCAGCGGCATGGATGTGATTCACGGGCAGCACACCGTCTTTCCCATTCCGTTGGCCATGGCGGCGGCGTTCGACCCGGCCGCGCTGGAGCAGGCCAGCGCCATCGCGGCGGCGGAAACCGCCAGCATGGGCATTCATTGGACCTTCGCGCCGATGATGGATATTGCCCGCGATCCGCGCTGGGGCCGCATCATTGAAGGCTATGGTGAGGATCCTTACCTGGGCGCGCAAATGGCCGCGGCTGCCGTGCGCGGTTTCCAGGGCGAATTGGATGAAAAGGGCTATGCCCGGCCCGGGCGGGTGCTGGCCTGCGCCAAGCATTACGTTGGCTACGGCGCGGCCGAGGGCGGGCGCGACTACAACACCGGTGAGATCACCGACCACACCCTGCGCAACATCTATCTGCCGCCGTTCAAGGCGGCCGTGCAGGCCGGGGTGGGCACGGTCATGTCGGCCTTTCACGACCTGAACGGCGAGCCGGCCTCCGGCAGCCGCTACCTGTTGACCGACATTCTCAAGGACGAATTTGGCTTTGAGGGCTTCATCGTCTCCGACTGGGCTTCGGTGGGCGAGCTGGTCAACCACCGGGTGGTTGCCGGTGAGCGGGATGCGGCTGCGCTGGCCTTCGATGCCGGGTTTGATATGGAAATGATCAGCGAGTGTTACACGCACCACCTGGCAGAACTGGTGCAGGCGGGCGAGATTTCGGCGCAGCGGCTCGACGACGCCGTCCGGCGCGTGCTGGCGGTGAAATTCCGTCTGGGGTTGTTCGACCACCCGTACGCGGACACGGATCGGCAGCTCGAACAGCTTCCACTCGACGAGTACAGGGCCGCGTCCCGGCGTGCGGCTGCGCGCGGCATGGTGCTGTTGAAAAACAACGGGCTGCTGCCGCTCAAGCCGGATGCGCGCCGCGTCGCGGTGATTGGCCCGTACGCGCACGAGCGCCGCACGATGCTGGGCTCGTGGGTCAACGACATCCTGGCGGATGAACCGGGCACGCTGGCCGATGCCCTGCGCGCCGCCCTGCCCGAAGCGCAGATTTTGACCGCACCCAGCGGGCTGTACGACGAAATGTTGATGGCGGCTGCCGAGGCGGACGTGGTGGTGCTGGCGCTGGGCGAATCGCATGCGCGCAACGGTGAGTACAATTGCGTGGCTTCGATCGAACTGCCCGCCGGGCAGCAGGCGCTGTTCGATGCGCTGGCCGGGTTGGGCAAGCCGCTGGCGGTGGTGGTGTACACCGGCCGGCCGGTGGCGCTCACCCGCATCGCGCCGCAGGCCGACGCGCTGCTGCTGGCCTGGCACCCGGGCAGCCTGGGCGCCGAAGCCACTGTCGACGTGCTGCTGGGGGCGGTCAACCCGGGCGGCAAGCTGCCGGTCTCGTTCCCGCGCGGCGAGGGGCAGATCCCGGTGCATTACAACCACAACAGCACCGGCCGCTTCAATCCGCGTTACCATGACATGCCCGTGACGCCGCTCTTCCCGTTTGGTTTCGGGCTCAGCTACACCCGCTTTGCCATCGACGGGCTGGAAGTGCAGCCGCAGGCGGTTCAACCCGGCGGCAGGGTGCGCGTGTCGGTGACGGTGACCAACATCGGCGAACGCGACGGCGAGGAAGTGGTGCAGTGTTACCTGCAGGACTGCGTTTCGCGCCTGACGCGCCCGGTGCGCGAGCTGAAGGGCTTTGAGCGCGTAGCCTTGCAGGCCGGTGAATCGCGGCGGGTGAGCTTTGAGCTGGGCGCGGAGGAGCTTTCGTACTACGGCCCGGGCGGCCGGTGGGTGCTCGAGCCGGGCGAGTTCAAGGTGTGGGTGGGCAGCGACAGCAACGCCAGCCTGGAAGGTTCGTTCCGCGTGGCGTGAAGCGGATTCATCCTGGAAAGCATTCCATCCATCGATCTTCCGGCAACCGCCGGGAGATCGTTTTTGTCTGGTAAAAATGGTTCCGAAAATTGAATCTTTAAATCCATTAACAAGTTATTGACATTTTGTTAAAAGTTGTCATAATAAAATAAACAAGTGAAACGTTTCACTTCGTGACGTGCAGCCGCGAGGGGCATTGTCGCCGGCGAAATTTACAATTTCCACAACCGATTATCTCCTTTCGAGGGCCACCCGATGAAATTTGCGAACCCCTATGGTTATTTTTCGGAAGACGGCAGAGAATATATCATCACTCATCCGCTGACCCCCAAACCCTGGGGAAACGTGATCAGCAACGGCGATTTCGGCATGATGGTGTCGCAGACCGGATCCGGTTACAGTTGGCGCGGCAACGCCGGACAGAACCGCCTGACGCGCTCTTTCCAGGACCTGGTCAAGGACAACTGGGGTAAGTATTTCTACATCCGCGACCTCAAGCGCAACGTGTATTGGTCGGCGACCTACAAGCCGGTGATGCACCCATATCAGGCGTTCAAAGTCATTCACGGCATCGGCTATTCCAAATTTTTCCAGACCATTGAAGATATCGAAAGCGAATTGACCATTTTTGTCTCCGCCGGCGACCCGGTGGAGATTTTTCATATTAAATTGACCAACCGCAGCGCCGAAGCGCGCGAGCTGGACGTGACCTCCTACGCCGAATGGCTGCTGGGGTTCGCGCCGGACGAGCACCGCGAGTTTCACAAGCTGTTCATCGACACCTCGGCCGACGCGGGCGCCAGCACGCTGTATGCGCGCAAGTGCCTGTGGGGGTTTGCCGACGATAAAGGCCGCCACAACAACATTGACTGGCCGTACACGGCCTTTATGGCGGTCAGCGAGCCGTTGAAATCGTTCGATTGCGACAAAGAGTCGTTCATTGGCATGTACCGCAACGATGACCGGCCGCAGGCCATGCTGGACGCTCAACTGGCCGGGCGCAGCGGCCGCTTCACCGACGCGATTGCTGCGCTGCAGGTGCAGGTGAGCCTGGCGCCGGGCGAATCCAAAACCATCGTGTTCACGCTGGGCGCGGCCGAGGATGGCAGGGAAGACGCGGCCGAGCTGGCGCGGCGCTACACCGCGCCGGAGAAAAGCGAGCAGGCCCTGCGCGAGGTGAAGGCCTTCTGGTCGCGCTTCATCGACACCGAGGTGGTGGAAACCCCCGACGAAGCCCTCAACTTTATGACCAATTACTGGCTCAAGTACCAGTCGATTTCCGGCCGCCTGTGGGGAAAATCGGGCCTGTACCAGGTTTCGGCCGGCATCGGCTACCGCGACCAGTTGCAGGACAGCCAGATCTTTCTGGTGAGCCAGCCGGAATACGCCAAAAAACAGTTGATGCTGCACGCGGCGCACCAGTTCATCGAGGGCGACGTGTATCACTGGTGGTTCTCCATTCGCGGCGGCGGACCGCGCACCAACTGCTCGGACGATTTGCTGTGGCTGCCGTTCATCCTGGACGCCTATCTCAAGGAAACGGCCGATTACGCCATCCTGGATGAAAAAGCGCCCTACCTGAACGGCCCGGACGAGCCGCTGTACGATCACTGCAAGCGCGCCATCGAGCGCTCCTTCTCGCGCTTTTCACCGCGCGGCGTGCCGCTGATGGGCGACCATGACTGGAACGACGGCCTGAGCGCGGTGGGCACGCTGATGAAAGGTGAGAGCTTCTGGGTGGGCGAGTTCCTCTACATGATCCTGGGCAGCTTCATCCCGCTGGCCCAGACGCGCGGCGATGGCGCCTTTGCTGAAAAATGCGCCGTGGTGCGCGAAAGCCTGCGGGACGCGCTCAACCGCCACGGCTGGGACGGCGCCTGGTACCTGCAGGCCACCACCGACGACGGCCTGCTGCTGGGTTCCGAGCGCAACGATGAAGGCAAGATCTTCCTCATGCCCAACAACTGGGCGGTCATCAGCGGGATCGCACCGCAGGATCGCGCCCGGGCGGCCATGGACGCGGTGACGCAATACCTGCTCAAGGATTACGGCACCCTGCTGAACTACCCCGCCTTTACCAAACCGCGCCCGGACATTGGCTACGTCACGCGCTACGCCCCGGGCCTGCGCGAAAATGGCGGCGTGTACACGCACGCGGCTACCTGGTCGGTGTGGGCTTACGCGCTGGCGGGGCAGCCCGAGCGCGCCTATGAGGCCTACCGCAAAATCTGCCCGCCCAACCGCAGCCAGGATATCGACACCTACAAGGCCGAACCCTACGTGACGCCGGGCAACATCGACGGCCCGCTGTCCGAGTTTTACGGCCGCGGCGGATGGACCTGGTACACGGGCTCGTCGCAATGGCTGCACCGCGTGGCCACGCATTGGATCCTGGGCATCCGGCCACAGCCGGACGGGCTGCTGGTGGATCCGTCCATTCCGGCGCACTGGGACGGCTTCAAGGTCACGCGCAAATTCCGCGGCGCCACCTACCAGATCGCGGTTTCCAACCCGGAGCACGTCAACACCGGCGTGCGATCGCTGCGCGTGGATGGAGCCCCCGTGGAAGGCCAGTTAATCCCGGTTTTGGCCGACGGGAAGAACCATGTTGTTGAAGTCATAATGGGCTAAACCGACATACACCGATCTTACGGAGCATTGCAAGGCAAGAAAGGAGAAAGCAATATAAAAAACAGTCCAATTTGCGCCAACCATTTTGATTTTCCCATTTCACTCAAACCTTAAGAGGAGATGAAAGCATGAAAAAGCTCGTTACGTTCGTCAGTTTGATGCTCATTGCTGTCTTTGTGTTGGCCGCGTGCGCCCCGGCAGCAACCACCGCGCCCACTTCGGCTCCGGCCGAACCGACCGCTGCCCCGGTGGAACCCACGGCTGCGCCGGTTGAACCGACTGCTGCGCCCACCGAACCGCCCGCCGCCGAACCGGTGACGCTGCGCTACGCCAACTGGAACCTGGGCACCGAAGAGGAAAACAATATCCAGCGGCAGTTGATCAAGGCTTACACCGACCTGCACCCCAACGTGACCATCGAATTTGTCGATATGTCCGCCGAGGGTGGCTGGGAAGCCAACCTGACCGCCTACGCGGCCAAGGGTGAACTGCCCGATGTCTTCGCCGCCAACAACGTGCCGCTGTACGTTCAGAACGGCTGGGTGGCTGACCTTTCGGAATTCACCGCCAACGATCCCGACTGGGCGGATGTTCCCCAGGTGTTGAAGGATTCCTTCACTTACTCCGGTAAGGTGCTCGGTCTGCCGGCGGCGCAATTCGTGATGGGCTACTTTGTCAACAAAGACCTGTACGAAGCCGCCAACATGGACGCCCCCGAATACGGCTTCACCGTGGATGAATGGTATGAAGCCGTGACCGGCCTGAATAATGTAGAAAAGGGTATCCTGGGCCTGGACGAGCAGGAATTTGTCACCGGCTGGTACGCCAATGCGATCGATCCCAACCTGAAGTGGTTCAGTTTCGACGGCGAAAAGATGAACTACAACTCCGCCGCGTTCAAAGAAGCCATTGCCAAGACCGGCGAAATGAAACCCTACACCTGGCAGGGCCTGACCGACGAGCAGAAGACCAACTTCAAATCCACCGGCCCGTGGGAGCTGTTCCTGAACCAGGAAGTCGGCATGCGCTGGGATGCTTCCTGGTCGGTGCCGGGGTATGTTTCGGGCGCCACCTTTGATTGGGACTTCGTTGGCGTGCCGGGCGGCAACCAGGCTATCGTTTTCGACGTGATGACCGTTTCCAAGACCACCGCCAACCTGGAAGAAGCCTATAACTTCGCCAAGTGGATGACCTTCTCCAAGGAAGCCTACCTGAAGGAAGCTGAACTGGCCAGGGCCGCGGGTTCCGCGCCGAAGATGCCCGTCTCGGTGGACGAGGCTTCGCTGGAACTCTACAAAGAGTTCGTGGACAAGCCCGGCATCCTGGCCGCGCTGGATAACCTGGACAACAGCATGATCGAATCGCTGGCCAAGATCGTGCCCGGCTACATCAATGCCCGCTGGGAAGGCAAACCCGGCATTGACATCGGCGAGGACAAGGATGTCAATATGTGGTTCATGTTCAATTTCGCGAACGACGGCCGCTACAAATATGAGGACTACGCCGCGAAATTGGAAGAGTTTGCCAACAATATCCTGGCAGACGCAGCCGCGGAGATGAACAAGTAGCGGATTTAAATGGGAATGGGCGTCGTGGAAACACGGCGCCCATTCTTGAAGATTGACCGGTTTTCGTACTACGGTTGGAGTTCCCAATGAAGGCTGTCCGATTGCTCAGAATGCTGGTTGCCGTCGTCCTTCTTTTTTCGACCGTGCCGGTTTCGGCGGAGGGAACGGCAGCCGCCGGGCCGATCGCGCCGGTGCCGCAGGTGGACGCCGGCGGCGAGATTGAAATCCGCGCCGATTCATTTGGATTGCCGCAGAGCGATCACGCGGTGGCCAGCGCTTACGCCAAGCCGAGCGTGTTCCTGGGGCCGGATGACGCCGTGCAGTTCAGCGCGTCCGTCCCGGCCGACGGGTTGTACACCGTGGCGTTTGACATGGCCGCCACCGAGTCCTTCATCAATGCGCCCGAAGGCCAGTTGCTGGTCGACGGGGCCTTCCCGCTGGTGGATGTCCAGCGGATCGTCTTCCCGATTTATTACCAGAACACCCGCGATACCTTCCCGCAGGACCGCTACGGCAACGATGCGCTTATCCGGCAGGAACGGCTGCTGCGCTGGTCAAAGGTGATCCTGCGGGATGTCAATTTCAGCCAGAAATATCCATCGCAGATCTTCCTGACTGCCGGAGAGCATGCCTTCGAGTTCAGGGTGACGCGCGAATCGCTGCTGCTGGGCAGCGTTTACCTGGCGCCGTTCGCCCCCAACCCCACCTACGCGGAATACCTGGCGGCAAACCCATCCGCGGATTCCTCCGGCGTGCGGATTGAAATGGAAGCTGAGTTTCCCACGTACAAAAACG
>CALMIB010000282.1 GCA_937863945.1 uncultured Longilinea sp. | reverse complement strand
TCACGCCGTACAGCCGCGCGAAGAGGATCAGGTTGTATTCGGCGCTCAGGCGTTCGTACATGCCCGGCGTTTCGGTCAAAATGCCCACGCGCGAACGGATGGCTTGGTCGTCCCTGCCGATTTGCAGTTTATCGATGAAGGCGCGGCCTTCGGTCGGCGCGATCAGGCTGGTGAGCATGCGCACCGTGGTGGTTTTGCCGGCGCCGTTCGGCCCCAGAAAGCCGAACACCTCGCCCTCGGCCACCTCGAGCGTCAGCCCGTCCACCGCCGTGATCGGCGCTTCCTTCTTCAATTTGTTGAAACGTTTGGTCAGTCCTTGCGTTTGGATCATGCGTACCTCGTGAAGCGATATTCGTTATGCGGTATGCGGTATGCGGTATGCGGTATGCGCTGGTAGATTTGATACTCAACAACTCAATTGTATCATTGTATCATTGTATCATTGTGTGAATTGTATATCCATCCAAGCGGCCTGTCAAGAGGTCAAACCCTATACCATTGGCCAGTCTTTCTAAGGTGTAATGCTTTGCAACATCACTCATCAACGCAGTGCCAATATCCGCAGACCGCACCAACGAATACCTTTTCAACGAATACCGAATACCGCATACCCAATACCGGTTCTTCTTCCTCACCTCGGGCACGCATAATTCGTCCCGTCGCCGTCTGTCGTCAGGGTCAGCTCAGCGCCCTCGGTCACCGAAAGCGTCGTCACCGGTTTCTCGCCCAACGTCAGGTCCACCACCTCGTAAAAACCCGGGTTGACCTGCTGCCGGTTGGCCGGCTGCTGGCGCAGTGCCTCCAAAATGATCTCGCCGGGGCGCAGCGCGAGCTGGTGGCCGGTGCAGTTGCGCACGTAAGCCGGCACGGCCTCGTTGTAGGTTGCCTCGGGCAGCGACATCACGTCGCCGCTGATGACCAGGATGTTGGCTTTGCCGTACACCCAGCCGAACACGCCCGGCGAATTGGGCACCTCCACCTGCAGCCACTCGCCCGCGCCGTCGCGGCCGACCGCCGGGGTGGTGTTGCCGGTCTCGAAGGCTGCCACGATGTCGTAGCCCAGCCCGGGCCCGCGGCGCACGTTCAGCGCGCCGCCAAACGAAAGCGTCACCTGCCCGGCTTCGCCCGGCTCGGCTGTTCCCTGCGCCGGCCCGGTCGGCTGCGCTGACGGGTCGAGCGTGGGTGTGCGCGTGCCGGCCGGCGGTTTGCGCGTCGGGAACGGCGTGCGCGTGGGTTTTTCGCCCGGTTGGGGCGGCGCGGCCTGACCCGGCGCGGCGGTAGCCGGCGGCGCGCCGGTGGGCACGGCGCAGGCGGAAAGAATCAGCGAAAAGACCGTCAAGACGGTCAACAGTCGAACTACGGACCTCCCCCCGCGGCCCGGCCGCTGCGCGGTGAAACCTGCGCGCGGCAAAAACAGCCAGCGGATCATGCGTCACTCCTTGAATGTGTTGTTATGCTTTGGTGGGACGATATTTCTCCAGGTAGGCGCTGCGCAGCCGGGCAGTCGTCTCCGGCGGCAGCGCGTGGATGGGCGCGTTCATCGAACGCAGCAGGCACACCATGCGCGCGGTGTCTTCAGCCGCCAGAGTGGCGGCATAGGCGCTTTCCAGGTCCGGCCCCACCGAAATCGCACCGTGGTTGGCCATCAGCGCGGCCGGGCGATCAATCAGCGCCTCGGCGGTCGCCCGGGCCAGCTCCTCGCTGCCGGGGGTGAAATAGGGCGCCACCGGCACGTCGCCGCCCAGCAGCATGGCCGATTCGGTCAGCACCATCGGCAGCGGCTCGCCGGAGACGGCAAACAGGCTGCAATAGGGCGCGTGCGTGTGCACCACCGCCTGCACGTCCGGCCGGCGCGTGTAAATCAACGTGTGCAGCGCGATTTCGCTGGTTGGCTTCCAGCCGCCCTCGATCAGTTTGCGGTCGGCCGTGATAATGCACAGGTCCTCGACCGTCATTTTGGCGTAGGGGATGGCGCTGGGCGTGATCACGATGAACCCGCTGCCCGGGTGGCGCGCCGAAACGTTGCCCTCCGAAACGCGCGACAACCCGTCCCGCAGCATTTGCAGGCAGGTCTCCAACACCTTCTCGCGCAATTCAGGCAGCAGCATCCCATTTTCTCCGGGCGGTAATGTCCTGATTTTAACACGTTTACTTGTTTCAGATAGGCCCGGCTTGCCCTTGCCCGTTTTTCCTGCGAGGGCCTCTCTTGATGGGCTGGTCTCCCGATCGGGACTTCTTTCCTCCCAACCGGGTCAGATTAAACCAGGATGTGAATCCCCCGCGGCCTCCACTCAAACAATTGACAACCGACTCATGTCAGCCTATAATTTGGATGTAGATGGTCGGATTACACCCACCATCATATCCATCACGAGGAGAATTCCATGTCCGCAACCACCGCCCCCGCCCGTGGATTTCAAGTTTCCGATCCACCCATCGCGGAGAAATTATTCGGAAACACCCGTTCCGCCTGGATCTGGCTGATCCTGCGCCTGTATCTCGGCTACACCTGGATTTCCTCCGGCATCGGCAAGCTTTCGAACCCCGGCTGGACACAGACCGGCGAAGCGCTGAAGGGCTTCTGGGAGGGCGCCGTGCTCATTCCCGAGGCGCCCGCCCGCCC
>CALMIB010000281.1 GCA_937863945.1 uncultured Longilinea sp. | reverse complement strand
GGCAGCCGGCGCACCCCGGGTGCAATTCGTTGCCATCACCCCCGCGGAAATCCAACCGTCGGACAACCTGAGCATCATCCGGTCGCAACCTGAGAATGCCGTGTTCATTGCCGGCTACATTTCCACCCTGATCGCGCCCGACTGGCGCGGCGGAGCGCTGCTGCCCTCAGACGGCCCGCTCGGCGGGCAGGCGCAATCCATCTTCACCAACGGCGGGCGGTTCTTCTGCGGGCGCTGCGCGCCTGCCTACGCGCCGATTGTGCTGTTCCCGGTCAGCGCCGTCCTGCCAACTGGCAGCCCGGCCGCTGCCTGGCAGGCTGCCTTCGCCGAGCTCAATCAAAATGTAATTGAAGTGCTGTACGTGAGCGACGCCGCCGCCAGCCCGGAATTACTGGCGGCGCTGGCCGAAACGGGCATCACCCTGCTGGGGAGCCAGCCGCCTTCGCCGGAATGGAGCCAGAACTGGGCCGCCACCGTGCAGGTGGACGCCGGCGCGCTATTGGAAACACTCTGGCCGGACCTGCTGGCCGGAAAAGGCGGTCAATCGCTGTCCGCGCCGGTCACATTGAGCGATATCAACCCCGAAAAACTGTCGCCAGGTCGCCTGGAACTGGTGGAAAAGATGATCGCCGATTTGCAAGCCGGCCTGGTCGGTCCCTATAGCGTGCCGGCGGAATAAGCAAATTTAATCGCGGGGCGTTCCCCTAAACTCGCCCGCGGTCGCCTGGCCTGGCGCGCTGATGCCTTCTCGGCGCAGCACTTTCCAGACGGTTAACGCAAGAATCTTGAGATCCAGGCCGGGCGTCCAATGGTCCACGTACCACACATCCAGCCTGAATTTCTCCTCCCAGGTGAGCGCATTGCGCCCGTTGATTTGCGCCCAGCCGGTGATGCCCGGCAGCACCGCGTGTCGGCGCGCCTGCTCGGGCGTATAACGATCGAGGTACTGCACCAACAGCGGCCGCGGCCCCACCAGGCTCATCTCGCCGCGCAGCACGTTCCACAGTTCGGGCAGCTCGTCCAGGCTGGCAGCCCGCAGGATGCGTCCAAGGCGCGTCAGGCGCGCCGCGTCCGGCAGCAGGCGTCCATCTGCATCCACGGCGTCGCGCATGCTGCGGAATTTATACAGAGTGAAGATCTCGCCGTTCATGCCGGGGCGCGCCTGGCAGAAAAGCACCGGTTTGCCCAGTTTCAGGCGAACCAACAGAGCAATCACGCCCATCAGCGGAGCCAACAGGATGAGCGCGGGCAGCGTCAGGAGCAGATCAAACGCACGTTTGACCGGGGGCACGCCGGGCGGGAGAATGCGAGCAGTCACAGCGTCATTGTACCAAAACCCGGCGGCATGCATTATAATTTTAGCGGACATTGCCCCTGCTTCAACGCCTAGTGAATCATAAGCCGAAGAAGCAACCCACCCCGCCTGGAGACGATCACCGTGTTGTTGAAAATCAACGTGCAATACTGCGTGGTTTGAAAATATATGCCGCGGGCAGCCAGTCTGGCAGCCGAACTGCTTAACAACTTCGAGCCGGAGATTGAATCCGTCACGTTAACGCCGTCCGATGGCGGCCGCTTCGAAGTCACCGTCAATGACCGCCTGGTCTTTTCCAAACTGCAATCCCACCGCCATGCCGAGCCCGGCGAAGTCACCCGCCTGATCCGGCAGCTCCTACAGGAAGGGTATCGATGAGTCTCAAACCTGGTCGTGTCTTCTCCGGCGCCCGCCCGACAGGGCGCCAGCACCTGGGCAATTACCTGGGCGCGATTAAGAACTACGTCGCGCTCCAGGAAGAATATGAATCCATTTACTGCATCGTGGACCTGCATGCGCTGACCACGCTCGAATCGACGCTGGACCTGCGCCAGAACTGCTTCGAAATGGCGCTGGACTGGCTGGCCGCCGGCCTGGATCCGCAAAAATCGATCATCTTCATACAGTCGCACGTGCCGCAGGTGACCGAATTGCACACCATCCTCTCGATGGTCACCCCGCTGGGCAAACTGACGGATCTGCCGACCTTCAAAGAGAAAGCGCGCCAGCAGCCGCACAACGTCAATTACGGCCTGGTGGGCTATCCGGTGCTGATGACCGCGGACATCGCGCTGTACCGCGCTAACCTGGTGCCGGTAGGCGTCGACCAGGCGCCGCACATCGAGTTCGCGCGCGAAACGGTACGCTCCTTCAACTTCCGCTTCAATACCAATGCGCTGGTCGAACCGCAGATGAAGGTGACCACCGTGCCCAAGGTTTTGGGCATCGACGGCCAGCAAAAGATGAGCAAAAGCCTGGAAAACCACATCGAACTGGCCGCCACGCCCGAGGAAACGCAAAAACGCGTCATGAGCATGGTCACCGACCCGGCCCGCCTCCGCCGCACCGATCCGGGCAACCCGGATGTGTGCAATGTGTTCAGCATGCACAAGGTGTTTTCCAGCCCGGAGGAGGTTGAAATGGTCAACGTGGAATGCCGCCGGGCAGGCATCGGCTGCGTGGATTGCAAGAAGCTGCTGGCAAAGAATATGAATGCGGCCTTGCAACCCTTCCGCGAACGCCGCGCCAAATTTGAAGCCAAACCCGACCAGGTTTGGGCGGTGCTGCACGACGGCGCGCAGCGCGCGGCCGTGCTGGCCGAAGA
>CALMIB010000280.1 GCA_937863945.1 uncultured Longilinea sp. | reverse complement strand
TCTGGAATATAGGTCTGGCGCTGCTGCTCGCTTACCTGGTGGGTTCCATTCCTTTTGGCTGGCTGGTGGTGAAAATTGCAAGCGGAAAAGATGTTCGCACCGTAGAAAGCGGGCGCACCGGCGGCACCAATGCCATGCGCGCGGCTGGCTTTTTGGCCGGGTTGTTCACGGTCGGATTGGATGTTCTAAAAGGCATCTCCACTGCCTGGATTGCCGCCTGGCTGGCGCCCGGAAATGATTGGGTGAAGGTCGCTGCGGCGCTGCTGGCCATCCTCGGCCACAATTACTCGATCTTTCTGATTGAAAAAAACACCCACGGCCGAGTCCATCTGGGCGGCGGCGCAGGCGGCGCGACATGCCTGGGCGGGGCCATCGCGGTCGGCGGACCATTGATGTTTCTGGTTATACCGCTGGCTGGGCTGGTTTTTGCTTTCATCGGTTATGCGTCTGTGACCACCATCAGCGTCGCAGTCCTGGCCATGTTGATTTCAATCTATCAGGCGGCTTTTCTTGGCTTACCCTGGTTGTATGTAGCTTATGGCTTTCTATCGATTGGAATTGTGCTCTGGGCTCTGCGTCCGAATCTAAAACGCTTGCGCGAAGGCAACGAACGTGCGGTGGGTTTGCGGGCGTACCTGCAAAAACGAAAGGGAGCGGACCCGGCATCACGGTCTAAATAAAAAAGCGGCAAATCCAGAGGACGGCCGCCATTGGGTTTACGTTCCTTTTGGGTTATTCTTCGTACGGCTCTTCTTCTTCAAGAGCGCTTTCTTTTGCAATTTCGATGGATTCTTCAGACTGAATGCATTTATACAGGAACCGAACGTTGCGGCGGTGCAATTCTTCGGACAGGCCGCCCAGGTGCACGCGGCTCTTTCCACACGATTCCACGTCAATCGCCAACAGGGCATCCGCCGGATTGCGCCGCCGGGCGGCTGCGCGCACCGTTTTGCGCAGGTTCGTCAAGTAATTCAGGTTTTCTTTGACCGCCTCGTCGATTTCACCACGCAGGATGATATCGCCGTGCCCCTGGATGATATTTTCCAGCCCCATCTTGCCAATTTTCCGGATGGTGTTGACCATGGTGTCATAATCGCCGTCGAGGATGTAGGGCAGCGGCATGAACGCGTCGCCGGCGAAAAGCACGCGGTCTTCTTCCACAAGGATGGAGATGCCATCCACGCTGTGGCCGGGCGTGTGAAAGAGCACCAGGTTCTTCTTGCCGACGCGCAGCGAAAGCGATCCGTCGCGGAATGTGATTTGCGGGGCAACAATTTTGATTTGCTTGAAGACGGGATTGAGCTTGCGCGCCGATTCAAGCGACGCCTGCCCCTTGGTGAGCAGCAGATCGCGGCAAAGCTCGCTGCCGACAACCGTTGCGCCGGGGAAGAAGCAGTTGCCGCCCGAGTGGTCGGCGTGGTAGTGGGTGTTGATCACGTAACGGACCGGGACGCCAAGCTGATCTTCAATAAACGAGCGCATTTCCAGGGTTTCTTCCGGCAGCGCCAGCGTATCGATGACAGCAGCCCATTGTGGGCCGGTGATTGCCCCGGCGGTGACCTGTGCATAAATTTCAGATTGGAACCAATAGACGTTTTCCGAGATTCGTTCGCGTTGCATACGCGCCTTCCAGCTTTGTTAATTTTTACAGTTTGGGGAGTTTTCCCGAGAGCGTAGAATAGCATAAAAAAGATGAAAAGTCAAAAAAAACCTCTTATCAGTTCAGTAGGGATCGACAAATACAGCACCGGCGCGGGTGCGCGTGGACGGGGGCCAAATGGCACTCTCGCCAGGGATGGACACTTCACAAAGTTTGTTATTTGACCTGACCCCGCGGCGAACCCGGGGGGTCAGGTGCATATTGGCAATTAATCCGGCTGATCGGCCTGAAATGCTTATTCGCTATCCGGGAAGTTCTCGTTTTCTTCGCCATTGCGGGCGTCGCCGGTGGAATCTTCCTCTCCGGCAGGTGGTAGGAACGGGAGCGAGACGATATTGTGTTTCCACAAATACCATCCCAGGCCGGCCAGGATCGCGACTCCTGAAAGAATGATCAGCACCGGCAGCCAGGGGCCGCGGCTCCGGGGCTCTTCCACGGGCGCTGCCAGCGTGGGCGTGATTGTGACCGTGGGCGTGCGGGTCAGGAAGGTGCGCGGGGTGGGCGTGCCGGTTTCGCCAACCATTTCGGTTGCGGCTGCCAAAGATGTCGCGGTCAAATCATTGCCAGGTGGGGGGTAGGCGCCGCCTGAACTGCCGGTGGCCGTGCTCCCGGGCTCCGGGTAGCCGCCGCTGGAGGTTGGATTGGCGCCGGGCGGCGGATAACCGGAGGAAGACGTGGATTGGCTGCCGGCCTGGGCGGTGCGGGTGAGCGAATTGGCCGTGCGTGACGGCGTGGAGGTGCGGTAGGTGGATGGGCGCGGAGTGCGCGTCCACGTGGGCGCGGCCACATACACCGTGCGCGTGCGGGTCGGCGTGCGAGTGATGGTGGGCGTGCTTGTGATGGTCGGCGTGAGCGTTGTGGTGGGGGTGGGAGTGACCGTGGCGGTTGGTGTGGTGGTCACCGTGGCGGTGGGGGTCGGCGTGGGGATGCCGGCAGTCGCCAGCAGCTCGCCGGAATAGATGGATTGCTGGTTGACGGTGACAATTTCCAGGCGGTAGCGGTAGGTTGTGCCGTTGGCCAAGCCCGTGTCAAGGTACTGGTAGGGAGCACCGGTCTGCGGCGTGCCCTGGCTGGCGATTGGCCCGGAGATGCGTTGGAAGCCGCTACCGCCCACCACGTCGCGCTGAACGTAAAACGTCTGCACGTTGTATTCGCTGGAAGTGGCCCAGTTGAGCAGGATTTGCGACTCATTTGACAGGCTGTAGAAGCTGGTCAGCATGACCGCCGCGTTTTGCGCCGGAACGCCGACCACAAAGGGCAAAAAGCTCAGGTCGTCGGCGAAATTTGGCCGGCCGGTTGTGTCGATGCTCACGCGCAGCTCATCCGTTTCCGGCAGGCAGACCGTATCCTGGCCGGCGAATGCGCCCAGGCTTTTGCCGGTGGTGGACCAACCGCCGGTGAGGTTGGCGGCCGGATCATGCCAGTACAGCGGCAGCAGCGTCGGGTCGGCCTGGCCGCAGTAGGCGGTCGATTCGATGGTGGCGGTGCAGCCTGAATTGAGGTTGTATTTTAAATACAGCGCCAGGGTTGAATTGGGGGTCACGCCTTCGGGCAGAAACACGTCCCAGTAATTCGAGCAGGGGGTCAGTTCGGAAGATGCGCCGGTGAACGGGATATTCTCCGGGCTGCCGTAGCCGTGGTTGAGCACATACAGAGAGAAATCGCTGCCCTCCGCCGCGTGCTGGAAGGAAATCTGCCCGTCAAAGGCGCTGCCCAGGCTGGATCCAACAATGAATTCGCCGGCCTGAACGCCGGGGGCGGAGGGGCGCAATTGCACGGCGGCGCCCAGCCGCTTGCTGGCGGTGAAGGTGCAATTGGAGGCCGCCACGCCGCTGCTGCCCCAGAAATTGTGATCGACGCGCCCCAACTGGCTGCATTCCACCTGCGCGCCGCTGCGGTTGCCGTACAGGTTATTGGCCAGGGCGTCCAGTTGGCCTGTGCCAGCGCCGGTCGCAACCAGGGCGGCGTATCCGCTGTTGCCGCGGATGTGATTGAAGCGCAGCAGTACGTTGCCGCTGTTGGCTGCAACCGTGATGGCATTGGCGCCGTTGATCAGATCATTCGATTCAATGGTCACGTTGGCGGCGCTGTTGACCGCAATCAAGTCGCGGCTGGGGGTTGCGCAGGCGCCGTCGTTGACGTTCAGGCTGCGCAGGGTTGCCCCGGCGGTGATGCCCAGCATGGGCTGATTGCACACTTGCCCGGAATAGGTCAGGCTGGCATCGCTTAACCCGGCAATGGTCACCGGCTGGTTTACCAAGACCGTCTGGCTTTTGACGGCGTAATTGCCCAGGACGACGATGTTGCCCTGCGGATTTCCGGCGCGCGCATCGATGGCGTCCTTCAAGCCGGTGCCCAGGCCGTCGGCCAGGTCGTCGCCGCTGTTGACATAACAGGGTGTATTGATGGAACAGGCGGCGGCATCGTTGGCCACAAAAACCGTGGAGGCCGCCGGCACCACTGGCACCGCCAGGAAGGACTGTTCGGTGCGCGTCCAGGTGCCGCCGGATTGTTCCATGATGCGCACCAGCACCGAACCGGGCACAATGGCGGTATCGCCGATGCGGAAGGCAAAGCCAAGCGAATCGCCAAACGCGTCGCCGGTGAGGTTGGCGTACGCGCCGCCGAGCAGGGTGTAATTCGCCGGCGCGGTTTCGTTGCAATAGGTGATGGAGGGCGTGTAGGCGGCATGGGTCACGCCGCCGCGCGGATCGAGGCGCAGTTGAGAGGCTGACCAGGCGATGGGTGCGTAAACGCACACCTGGACGTTGGGGTTCGGGCCGGCTCCTGGGCCAGGGAGGGGACATCGGCGAGGGGGAACCAGCCAAGA
>CALMIB010000279.1 GCA_937863945.1 uncultured Longilinea sp. | reverse complement strand
GGATACGCTAGCGACTTACGGCGTAACTTTGGAGGCGGACACATGGCAGCGCGAGCTGGATGCTTGCCGCACTTTGCTGGAGGCCTGGTGGGAGAACCCTGAAGCCGCGGTGCGCCCACCCCGGTTGCTCAACGGCAATGAAATCATGGTACACTTCCAGATGGCTGCCGGCCGGCGCGTAGGCGATCTCCTTGAAGCCATCCGGGAGGCGCAGGCCGAGGGCCAGATCAAAGACCGTGAAGAAGCTCTGGCGTTTGCCGCTGGATGGTTGCGGGCAAATCCTGAAGGAAAAGGAGAGCATTAATGGACCTGGTACCGGTGGAACTCTATTATGAGGAATTCGGGCAAGGTTTTCCGGTGATCCTGATGCATGGGTATCCGTTAAACCACACCATCTGGATGCCCGTTGTTGAGCGATTGCAAGCCCACGCGCGCGTGATCACGCCAGATCTGCGCGGGCACGGCAAATCTCCCGTCACGGACGGCGAGTATTCCATGCGCTTGATGGCTGAGGATATCCATGCGCTGATGAACCGGCTGGATATTCCAAAAGCCGTACTGGTCGGCCATTCCATGGCCGGCTACGTCAGTCTGGCATTTGCGCGCGCGTACCCGGGGCGGTTGGCGGGGCTGGCAATGGTTGCCAGCCAGGCCGAAGCCGATTCGTCTGAAAAACGGCAGGGCCGCTACATCACCGCCGAAGAGGTGGGACGCAAAGGCGTGCGGCAGGTAGCCAAAAGCATGCTGCCCAAACTCACTCCGCGCAAGGAGCTAACAGCCGATTTGATGGAAATCATGTTGAAAACGCCGAAAAAAGGCGTGATCGGGACGTTAAAAGGCATGGCCGAGCGGCCAGACGCACTGGAATGGCTTGCCGAGATCGAGGTTCCGGCCGTGGTGATTGCCGGCGAACAGGATGCCATCATCCCCCTGGAACGGGCCCGAACCATGACGCAAATGCTCAGGCGGGGTTGGTTGGTGGAAATCCCGGAGGCGGCTCATATGCCCATGCTGGAGACTCCGCAGGTGGTCGCAGACACGATCCAACAGCTCGTTGACCTGGCTGCGGCTTGAACGAAAAATGCCCATCTGATTGCAGAGGGGCATTTTCTTCGACATGCGCATCGATCAAGGAAAGATTTCGCTCAGCATGGGTTCATAAAAACAGGTACAGCCGTTCGGGCAAGAACAACCTTTGACCGGTAAATCAGGCACCCTGTCCTTCGGATAAGTTCCCTCCACAGCCTGACAGGCCGGGCAGGCATCCGCAGGAATCACCAGGCGGACCAGCAGTACGCGCGGATTTTGGCGCAGGCGTTTTAAGGAGACGGCAGTGGTGGATAATTCCTGCAGATCGGCGCCGCAGTTTGGACAGATTGCGATAGAGTCGCCTGATGATGTATTACAGCGTGAACAGGTTTGCACGGCTATTTCTCCCCAGACAATTTCACTCATTTTACTACAAATTAACGACCCATGATTTTAGAAAGTAAAAAGCCATCTGCTGCTACCAGGAGATGGCTTATGTTCCGGGCGGATGGGGTCAGGATGGAAGAGTTCTGAGCTTCAGTTGCTCGATATGCTTTCTGCGCACCAGCTTGTTGATGTGAGCAATCAGCGCTGAGCTGGGTACCGGTTTGATCAGGTAATCATCCGCGCCTGCATCCAACGCGGCCGCGACAAGCCCCGGTGTATCCAAAGCCGATAAAATCACGATGGGCACCGTGCTAAACGTGCGCACCTCTTTGCACACCTGCCAACCGTCCATTTCTGGCATCATCAGATCCAGAAGGACAATGTCAGGGGCGTGTTGCCGGATTTGGGCAATGCCGTCCATGCCAGAGTACGCTGTAAAAACCCTGGAATTTGTGGGTTGCAGCAGCAACTTTAGCAGGTCGGTCATCGCCGGGTCATCATCGATGACAAGGATATTCATTCGTTGCTCCGATGTGGGCTTGATTGGGCATACCCCAATTATCTTACAAGTTACAAAAAACCCACCTTGCAGGTGGTTTACAGTCAAAAAGCGCATACGAACGGCACCAACGGGCCGGTCAGGCGAGCGAAGCGGAGCTGAGATCGGCCGCCTGGCGCGATAAACCGCATGCAGACTGCTAAAAACAAAAATCTGATGGTATAATGTTACCCTTAATGGGTTTATATGACCGATTATCCCTGAAAAGGGGTTAAACTTCGTATTCGTTATTAGGAGGATCTGATGGTGGTCAAAAAGTGGGTTTATTTATTCCACGAGCTCGACCAGGCGGAAAAATATGTTGGCGGCGACTGGGAACGGGTTCGCGGTCTATTGGGTGGAAAGGGTGCCAATCTGGCTGAAATGGCGCGCATCGGCGTGCCTGTTCCTCCGGGCTTTACGGTAACCACCGAAGCTTGCAACGCATTCCAGGAAACCAACAAGTTCCCCGAAGGGCAGTGGGAACAGATGATGGAGGCCCTGAAGGATGTGGAAAAGGCGGCCGGCAAGAAATTCGGCGGCCTGGAAAATCCGCTGCTGGTATCGTGCCGCTCCGGCGCTAAATATTCCATGCCCGGAATGATGGACACGGTTTTAAATATCGGCCTGAATGACAAGACGGCTGAAGCAATGGTCGCGCTGACCAAAAACGAACGCTTCGTGTATGACTCCTACCGCCGCCTGATCCAGATGTTCGGTTCGGTGGTGTTGGGCATGCCGGATGAAGCCTTTGAAGATGTGCTGGATGAACATAAAGCGATTAAGGGCTACAAGCTGGACACCGACCTGAACGCCGAAGACCTGAAAGAACTGGTGGCCGAGTTCAAGAAAGTCACCCGCAAGCACAAAGGCTTTGATTTCCCGCAGGATCCGCTGGAACAGATGCGTTTAGCGACCGAAGCGGTCTTCAAATCCTGGCAGGGCAAGCGCGCCGTGGATTACCGCCGCGCGACCGGCATTCCCGATGACCTGGGCACGGCTGTCAACATCGTGACCATGGTTTTTGGCAACATGGGTAATGATTCCGGCACCGGCGTTGCCTTCACCCGCAATCCGGCGACCGGCGAGAAGAAAATGTATGGCGATTACCTGCTGAATGCCCAGGGAGAAGACGTGGTGGCCGGCATTCGCAACACTGAGAAAATCGAGAACATGGCCAAGGACCTGCCCGAAGCCTATAAGCAGTTCATGGAGATCACGGCCAAGCTCGAGCTGCATTACAAAGACATGCAGGACGTTGAATTTACCGTGGAACGCGGCCGCCTTTGGATGCTGCAAACCCGCAGCGGCAAGCGCACTGCCCGTGCTGCCGTGAAAGTTGCGGTGGACATGGTGAATGAAAAGTTGATTGACAAGCAGGAAGCCATTAACCGCATCAGCCCAGAACAGGTGGACACTCTGCTGCACCCTCAATTCGATGATGCCACCAAGAAGCTGGCCAAGAAGGAAGGTCATTTCTTCGCCAGCGGCGTGAATGCTTCGCCGGGCGCCGCAGTCGGCCGCATCTACTTTGATGCAGATACCGCGGAAAAGATGGCCAAAGAAGAAAAGCAGGACGTGATCATGGTTCGTCCGTTCACCAAGCCGGATGACGTTCACGGTATGTTGGCTGCCAAGGGCATTCTGACCAGCGAAGGCGGCGCGACATCGCACGCCGCGGTTGTAGCCCGCCAGTTCGGCGTGCCCTGCGTTGTTGGCGCTTCGGCTGTCAAGATTGACCAGGACAAGCGCATGATGACCTGCAACGGCGTGGTCGTCAAAGAAGGCGAATGGATTTCGGTGGATGGCGGCAGCGGTGAAGTTTATATCGGTAAACTGACCCTGACGGTGCCTTCGCTGGAAGAACAGACCGACCTTCTTACCCTGCTCAATTGGGCGGATGAAATCTGCGCCCAGCCCGGCATTCGCAAGGGTGCCGGCCCCGGCACCGGTTTGCAGGTGTGGGCAAACGCCGACTACCCGAAAGATGCCCGCCGCGCGCGCTCCTACGGCGCCAAGGGTATTGGCCTTTGCCGCACCGAGCACATGTTCTTTGAAACCGAACGCCTGCCCATCGTGCAGCGCATGATTCTGGCCAGGACCAGTGAAGATCGCACCGCCGCCCTGGATGAACTGCTGCCCATGCAGCGCGCCGATTTCGACGGCCTGTTTGACGCGATGGACGGACTGCCTGTTATCATCCGCCTGATCGATCCGCCCCTGCATGAATTCCTGCCATCGGCAGACGAGTTGAAAGAGAGGATCATCACCGCTCGCCTTCAGAACACGGCCAATTACCTGCTGGGCAAGGGTGAGGAGAAGGAAATCGCAGAACTCGAGAAGTTGCTGGCTGCGGTGGAAGGGCTGCATGAGAGCAACCCAATGATGGGTCTGCGCGGCGTCCGCTTAAGCATTGTGATGCCCGAGATCGTCGAGATGCAGGTGCGCGCGATCTTTGAAGCGGCTGCCGATTGCACGCTGCGCGGCATTAAGGTCAAGCCCGAAGTGATGATTCCGCTGACCGGCCACATCAATGAGCTCAAGTGGATTCAGCCGCGCTTGATTGAAATTGCCAGGAAGGTGATGGAAGAAAAGAAGGTCACCTTTACCTACAAGTTCGGCACTATGATCGAGATCCCGCGCGCTGCGGTGACGGCTGAAGAGATCGCCTCGGTGGCTGAGTTCTTCTCCTTCGGTACCAACGACCTGACCCAGATGACCTTTGGCTACAGCCGCGATGATGCCGAGCGCAGTTTCCTTGTCCAATATGTAGAAACCGGCATTTTACCGAAGAATCCCTTCCAGACTCTGGACCAGGATGGCGTGGGTCGCCTGATGCGCATGGCTGTGGATGATGGCCGCAAGGCTCGCCCCGAATTGG
>CALMIB010000278.1 GCA_937863945.1 uncultured Longilinea sp. | reverse complement strand
ACCCAGATGTTCTTGGATAATATAAGCAATCAAATATTCTTTCGGAACTAAGAAATTCTCTTCTTTAAAACCTGAAAGAACCCCGAGTTTTAGATTTTGGTCGAGCATTACCCGGAAGCGCTTGACCAAGGAATAATCACCTTGTAATCCAAGGATGGCGTGCATGAGTTCCGCATGGTCTTTCACATATACCAATAAACTGATGATCAATTCTTGGAGTTGATCGGTAACGTGGTCGTCATCAAATCCAATGGAACTAGTTTTAATGAAAATTTGATAAATTTCATTGAGAATTTCGGTCTCGGTTTTTTCTAGTAGATCAAATTTGTCTTTGTAATGCAGATAGAACGTGCCCCTGTTAATGTTGGCCAGAAGCACAATATCGCGCACGGTTAAAGCATCAAACCCTTTTTCTTTGATTAACCCGACCAGTGCCTCTCGAATGGCAAGGCGAGTACGCGCGATACGCCGATCCACCGTCTGTTTTGCTTTCATATTATTTCTCTCATCGTAAGATTAATAATATTGTAGCATACGTTTATGAACACATTGTTGAGTTATTGTGAGAGTTCCTTTGGCAAAGGTGCTTTTATTTTTAACAATGAACAGCTTTCGTCGGGATTGATCCGAACTCAGAAAAATCGCCAGCCTCCAGACACCTCGTTCCAAAAAACCAATAAGTTGAGATCTTTCGTAATGCGTTTGAAACGCCCTGGCTTCAGCTCCCCTGGCGAGTTCAGGATATCGGGTAAAAGAATTCACGATAGAAGGTTAATTATTGGTGATCATCTTATGAGTAAGATCATTCCTTTGCTGGCGTTTCCTCTTAACAAAAAGGCGAGATATTTTTTCCCAAGAGAATTGAGTAAATCGGTTTTGTCTACGATTTGAATGGTATTCACTGCCCAGAAATGGGAACAATATCCTTCCATCCGACTAAGGACACGAAAATTTCGGGATATTCCTAATTTTCGGACAATGTATTTCTTTCATTATGAACATTTGGACATGTTAAAATTGCAGATAAACAAATACAGGGAGACATTTCAGTGCCTCCCTGTATCCTTTATTACCCGGCAATCTCTACTGGCATGCCAGAAGCGCTCGCTTTACCAGCGTCTTCGCAATCTGGACCTTGAATTTATTCTTCGCCAGAGGTTTGCTCTTGCTGACCGCCGCCTCGCCGGCAGCTTCCGCCAGCGCCTCATCGATGACTTTGCCTTTGACTACTTCTTCTGCCAACACGGCCCGATATGGATTGGGCGCCACCGCATTCAGGCAGATACGGGTATTTTCTGGGCTGACCATCACGGCGCAGTTGACGATTGGGAAATCGATCGAACCGCGCGTGGCGTATTTAATGAAAGCACTCTTTGTTCCCGCTGCCGGCGCAGGGATCCGGATCTCCACGACGATCTCATCTTCTTCCAGCGCCGTCAGGCCGTACTCGTGAGCCGCCCAGAATTTCTCGGCATCGATCACGCGCTTGCTGGTCACGACCTTTGCGTCCAGCGCCACCAGCGCAGGCGCCGTGTCGGAGGGGTTCACGGCCATGCAGCCCTTCACGCCGCCGAAGATCGAGTGGAAGCGGTTATCACCGGTTGCAGCGAAGCATTCCTTGCCGTCCTTCATCTTGCAATCGAAGTAGTTGTCTTTGGCGCGGTAATACCAGCAGCGAGTTTCCTGGCAGATATTTCCACCGATGGTACCCATGCGCCTCAGCGTCGGCGAGGCAGTCTTGCGTGCTGCCTCCGCCAGGGCGGTGTAACGGGTTTTCACTACTTCGTTTTCGGCAATGTCTCGCAGCCTGGTTTGCCCGCCAATCCTCAGCGCTCCATCTTCTTCTTTGATGTATTCCATATCCGGGATGGTCTGGATATTGATGACCACTTCCGGCGCGTTCGGGTGAATCCCGCGTTTCAATCCGCCCAGCAAATCCGTTCCACCCGCCATCAGTTTCGCTTTTCCGTTGCTGGATCGGAGAATGGAAGCAGCATCTTCAATACTGGTTGCGTTAATTAGTTGTAAATCTTTCATCTCGGTCACCTTATATCTTTCCAAGCGCGGCTAAGATCTTATCAGGCGTGAAGGGTGTTTCCTTCATGCGCACGCCGATGGCGTTGTAGATTGCATTGCTCATGGCTGCTGCCAGACCGTTCTGGTGCGACTGTGCAATGCCTGCCGCACCGTAAGGATGCGTAGGATCAAAAACTTCGACGATCAGCGGTTCCACTTCAGAGTCCAGCATGGTCGCCACCGGGTAGTCGATCCAGTTGTCGTTAAGGAGCTTGCCGGTTTTGGGATCCAGAACCTGGGTGACGCCGACAACGGCTTCCACGCCATGGTGAATGCCCAGCCAGTCGCCTTCGACTGCCTTGGGGAAAATGGCTTTGCCGCAGTCCTGGGCGTGGGTAACTTTAATGTTACACAACTGCCCGGTCTCGGTATCCACGTCGAGGTCGACAAAGGTTGCCCCTTGTTCGCCCGACATCGCGCCGGCTCCAACCCTGTTCCAGCCAAGGCCAATGATTTCCTGTGTAGCACCCAATATCCCAATACGAGCAAACACAGCAATCCAGGGCAGGCGCACTGCCGGATTGGCCCTGGCGAAGACGAAGCCGTCGGCTGTATCCAGCTCGGCAGGGTCCTCTACTTCCAGCATCCGTGTTGCACGTTTCAATAAATTATTCTTGGCATCCACGGCAGCGTTATGGGTGGCAAAACCCTGTACTAATGTGCCGCTCGAACAAGTTTGAATATGGGTATACGGCAGATTTGAATCACCAGAAACGATGATGACTTTATCATAGGGAATTCCCAGAGTCTCTGCTGCAAGTTGAACCTGACTGGTCCGGCCGCCCTGGCCAAAATCCTGGTAATTGCATTCAAGGATGGCGGTCCCGTCAGCTAGAAGCCTTACTATAGCATAAGATTCCATTCCTTCGCCGCCGGTCTGCTGGATGGCCAAGGCCATAACCTTGCCGTGACGCAAGGTGCCGGTCTTCTGACTGGGCGGGGTCCTTGACGCCCAATCCACTTTTTCCGAGGCGACATTCAGGCAC
>CALMIB010000277.1 GCA_937863945.1 uncultured Longilinea sp. | reverse complement strand
TCACCCTCGGCATAACTCAGGTCGGGATGATACGGCAGCGCCGGAGCAAAGATCAGTTCTTCCTGCGAGCGAAATGCCAGAGGATAACTGATCCAGTAGGTGGAGTAGCCGCGGGTTTCACCCTCGCGCTCCAGGAACGCGATCAATTCAGGGTAATGCGAATGATCGTACACGGTCGGCGCGAAGAATTGCGTCGTCAACCCGGGCGGATTGCGCAAGACACAATCCACGGTTCCCCAACCCTGATAGACAACCACCAGAGCGATGAGGACCGTTTTCCAGATGCGGGGGACTTTCAAAGCACTGATGACCGCTCCGCCGGCCAGCGCAAAGCACCAGTACACCGGCACAAAATAGCGGCCGGAAGGATCGACTCCAAATGATGTGAACAGGAAACCGCCGGTAAACACAATCACAATGCCGGCCAGGATCCACCGCGCCATGCGGTTCTCCGCGGTTTTCAAGGATTTGATGAACAGGAAGAGGATTCCTGCCCACAGGATCAGGACGAAAGGCAGCAGCGGCAGCGCAAGCCAGCGCACTTCCCAGGGCGGCCGGAAACCAAAGGTGACACTGCCGCCCAGCACAACCAGGGAAAGCAGATGCGACCCAATCCGCGCCAACCACGATCCCGTCTCGACTGCCACATTATTCCCCAATAACTCGGTGATCAACGATCCAATCCCCTGCCTGAAGGCGTACGACCACCAGGGCAACGAACCAGCGAAGAAGCCAAGCATCGCGGCAAGAAATCCATCCAGGTTTGCGCGCCGCCCTCTGGCCTGACGAATCAGCGCCGCCAGGACCGCAACAGCCATGGGCAGCGTGTAAATCAGCGTCAAACCGTTCGCCCACAGCCCCACCCCCGCGCATGCGCCAAAGGCCAGCGCAAACAGGCGGGCTCGCCATCGGGATCCGCCCTCCATCTGACGAATCCAGCCCATCCCGCTCAACAAGGATAAATTACCAATCAGCAGCGCTTCACCATATCCGCCCAAACTGGCGGTAGTGTACAGGGTCACGTTCACCGGCGGAATCGCCAGGAAAATGGCGGCGATCATACCGGCGTCCCATGAACCCAGCAAGCGTTTGCCAATGGCAACCGTGCTGGTGAGCGTTCCCAGGTACAAAACCGTTTGGATCAGCCGGATCACCCAGATCTGCTCGCCAAAAAGTGTAAACCCGGCGGCAACCAGGTAGGCATCCAGGCTGCCCATGTAGGCCTGACCGTAAAAAAAAATCGGCCGCGCCCCATCGACCAGGATATGCCGCGCCATTAACCCTACAATGGCTTCGTCGCCATTGAACGGCACAGCATCCATCCATAGGATCCATGCCTTCCAGGCAGCCGTGGCGGCAAGAAGAATGCTCAAAGAAAGTAGACGGAAACGGGTAGTTCGCATAGAATGAGTGCTGGAAGTATCATTACAATTGTAAATGCAACCGCATGACCCCGCAATTCAACCATCCTTTCAAAGTATTTGCAGTTCAATAACCCGCATGAGAATCCAAAAAATCCTTCCGTTTGCTGCCATCCTCGTCATCACCGCGCTCTACCTTCTCACCGTGGGAGCGGTTCCTTTTCACCCGGATGAAGCCACGCAAATTTTCATGAGCAGCGATATTGAAGCCGTCTTTACTCAACCGGCGAGCTTATTCTACTCGCAAACGCCGGCTGACGCGCTCCGGCAAAATTACCGTCTGCTGGATGCTCCCCTTTCGCGCTGGCTGATCGGCGTGGGCCGGTCCATTACCGGCCAATCGGCGCTCGCCGCAGACTGGGATTGGTCAAAATCCTGGCAGCAAAACGAGGCTGCCGGCGCGTTGCCAGCCGATGATTTGTTATGGATCTCGCGGGTTTCGGTCGCCTGGCTGCTTTCGCTCACGCTTTTTTTGGGCTACCGCACCGGCAGGATTCTGGACGGTGAAGTGATGGGCTGGCTGATGATCGTCTTGATTTCCATCAATGCGCTGGTGCTTCTGCACGCGCGCCGCGCAATGGCCGAAAGCGCGTTGCTGTTCACCGTGACCTGGTTTACGTACGCGCTCGCCAAAAAGGAAACCCATCCGCTGCTCCTGGTCTTGCCAGCAGCGCTGGCGGTCAACGCCAAACAAACCGCAGCAGGATTGGTCATTATCGCTTTGTTGGCGGTCTGGCTGTATTCCAGCGGCCTTCCCAGGCGGAAACGCTTGAGCCATGTGCTGCAAGGCGCCCTCCTTGTCCTGCTGGTCAGTTACGCGCTCAATCCAGTCGCCTGGAAAAACCCCGCAGCAGCCGCCCGGGCCGCGCTCGCCGCGCGCAGCGATCTGGCCACCCGGCAAACCGAAACCATCCGCGCCGTTAGCCCCGAATTAGTGATGCAATCGCCGGTGCAGCGGGCAGCGGGTTGGCTGGTATATCTTTACATCTCAGAGCCAGCCGTGGCGGATGTCGCCAACTATATCGACGACACACGTGCCTCCGGGCAGGCTTATTTTTCCAATCCCGTGCACGATCTTCTGCGCGGCGTTGGCGGCGGGATCTTAATGCTACTGTTAAGCCTGTTCGGTTTCGTTTACGCAGCCCATACTGCAGTAAAAGAACCCCCGAGGAGAGCGCCACTTTTATTATTGCTGCTGGCCAGCCTCTCATG
>CALMIB010000276.1 GCA_937863945.1 uncultured Longilinea sp. | reverse complement strand
GCCTGCTGAACGCCGTGCAGTCGGAACTGGGGCTGGCGGTTCGCGAGATCAGCGAGTCCTTCAACAAAGGCCGCCACACCACCACCGTGCGCGAGATGTACGCGCTGAACGACGGCGGTTTTGTGGTGGATCTGCCCGGTCTGCGCCAGCTTTCGCTGTGGGATACCGAGCCGGAGGAGCTGGACGGGTACTTCCCCGAGCTGCGCGACCTGGTGCAGCACTGCCAGTTCAACGATTGCACACACCTGGATGAACCCGGCTGCGCGGTGCAGCAGGCCGTGGAAGCCGGCCGCGTCTCTGAAGCGCGCTTTGAAAGCTACCTGCGCATGCGCTTCGGCGACCGCCTGCAATTTGAAATGACCGAGGAATAACGGGGGGACGAACGGGCACCCATGACCACCCCCGATCTGCTCACCTGGGAAAGCCTGACGCTGCGCCTGCGCAAACCCTTCACCGTATCCTACGGCAGCAGTGAGACGCGCCAGGCGTTCTGGGTGCGGCTGGCCGGCGACGAGGGTTGGGGCGAAGGCACCACCCCGCCGTATTACGGCGTCGATCCCGCCGCGATGGCGGCCGTGTGGGCGCGCGCCGCGCAATGCGGCCGCCGGCTGCCCGACAACCCCGCGGAGATTGCGGACTGGGTGGGGAATGAGGGCCCCGCCGCGGCGCGGTCCGCGCTGGACCTGGCGCTGCACGACCGCATCGGACGGCTGCGCGGGCTGCCGCTTTACCGGCTGCTGGATCTGCCCGCCCCGGGCGTGCGCCCGACCTGGTTCACGCTGAGCATTGAAACGCCCGAAGCCATGGCCGAACTTGCCCGCCGGCGGGTCAAATACGGCCTGTTTAAGCTCAAAATGGGCGGTGACGGCCTGGATATGGCCCGCGTGGCGGCCGTGCGCGCTGCCCGGCCGGACGCCGTGCTGGGCGTGGATGCCAACGCCGGCTGGAATGAAGCCGACGCGCTGCGCTACCTGGAGGAAATGGAACGCCTGGGGGTTGAGTTTGTGGAGCAGCCGCTGGCGAAGGGTGAAATTGACGGCCTGGGGCGTTTGCAGGCACGCACCGCGCTGCCGGTGGTGGCGGATGAGTCGCTGCAGGCCCCGGCGGACTTGGAGCGACTGAACCAGGCTGGCGTGCAGGCGGTGAACCTGAAATTGATGAAGCTGGGCGGCCTGTCGCCGGTGCTGGCGGCCTTGCGGCGCGCCCGCGGGCTGGGCATGCGCGTGATGCTGGGTTGCATGGTTGAAACCTCGCTGGGCGTGACCGCCATGGCGCACCTGATGGGCCTGGCCGACTGGGTGGACCTGGACACGCCCATGTTGATCAGCAACGATCCATTCGACGGGCTGCACTATGACGCCCGCGCCAGGGTGAGCGTGCCCGACCGGCCGGGCATTGGCGTGCGACTGCGCGCCGCGTGATGCAGTTCCGGGAAAAATTACTCCTCTGCGGTTTGACCATTGCCTGTACCTTGGAGGGGTTGCAGCGGCGTCCCTGGCCAGTCTCTTCGCCGGAATACGGCCGGGTTGAAAAAACAGATTGCATTTGTGGTATATTTAAAAAGTCCCCTTTACACCTTCATTAAATCTAGATGGAACGTGCCACCCGCTGCCGCGCGGCGGATCGATTACCGGATCACCAGCGTATGGATACCCAATTCGAGAAGCGAAAACAAGGACGGGGCCTCTTATTTGGCAGCATTGCGGGCTTCGCCTTTGCCGTGATGGCCTGGGGCATGGACGCGCTGCAACTGGCGCAGGCGCACGTCGCCTGGCCGCTGGCCAAATTCCTGCCCGGGCTGGTGCTGTGCATGCTGGCCGGCGGGCTGGCGGGCTGGCTTTCGATTCGCACCGGCAAGGTGTGGGCCGCCATTTTGCTCTGGCTGGCGCTGGCCGGCTTTTTCACCTGGCTGGTGATGTGGCTGCAACTGGAGTTCTCGCCGCGCCTGTTTGAGGCCTTCGACCCGCGCATCGGCGACCTGATCTTTTATCCCGCGCTGGACCGCGAAATCCAGTACTGGGCCTTTACCTTCGTGGTGGTCGCTTTTGTTTCCATTTTGTGCGGGCTGCTGGAAATTCACCTGATCGATCAATCCATGCTGGGGCAGGGCAGCCTGGCGTTGCTGTCGCCGCTGCTGATCAGCCTGGCGCTGTTCGGCTTTGCCGGCGTTTCGGCCGACGACCTGGTGACCAAGAATTTCCGCACACCCATCCTCGCCATGGACAAATTGATCCAGTTCGCGATTGACAATGAGGGCAAAGAGCTGCCACCGGTGGTGGCCCGCCAGCAGCGCCTGTCGGTGGTGAAGGACCTGTACGGCGTGATCGACCGCCCGCGCAGCCTGATCCTGACGGGGTACGACCGCACGCTGGGCCAGATGGAAATCCTGGTAGATTTCTCCGGCAAATGGGTGCGCTGCACGGTCATCTACAACCAGCCGACCATGTGCAAGATCTCCGGGCTGCCGCCGGATCAATTGCGCTTCGCCGGCATCTGAGTCGGGCGGAATGCTCCGATTAATGGTTTGATTAATGAGATTATACATGGACAAGTATTTACAAAAACACCATTTTTATGGCAAAATATCATTAGCCTTTGGATGGTTTTTGTTGTAAACTATATGGGCTATAAAACGAATAATCCCCGAAAAACTTCTTACAAACTTCATACCTTTTCAATGAGGATGTGTAGATGGTAGACCACCTGTTAAGCGTGCAAGACCTTGAAACACAATTCAAGACGCCGGAAGGAATTGTCCATGCGGTCAATGGCGTTTCCTTCGATCTGTCCGAAGGGGAAACGCTGGGCGTGGTTGGTGAAAGCGGCTGCGGTAAGAGCGTCACCATGCTTTCCGTGCTGCGCCTGGTGCAATCTCCTCCCGGTAAGATTGTCGCCGGCAAGGCTTTGTTCCACGGGAAGGATTTGCTGCAACTCAATTCCGAGGATATTCGCGCTGTACGTGGTGGTCAGATCAGCATGGTCTTCCAGGACCCGATGACCTCTTTGAACCCGGTGATGACGATTGGCGATCAGCTTGCCGAGCCGCTCATGCTGCACTTGAACATGACCAGGGCGCAGGCGAACAAGCGCTCCGTCGAACTGCTGGGCCTGGTGGGCATTCCGCGCGCCGAAGAGCGCCTGAAGGATTACCCGCACCAGTATTCCGGCGGCATGCGCCAGCGCGTGATGATCGCCATGGCCCTGTCGTGCAACCCGCAAATTTTGATCGCCGACGAGCCAACCACGGCGTTGGATGTGACCATCCAGGCGCAAATTATCGAACTGGTCAAGCGGCTGCGCGAGGAACTGGGCATGGCCATCATCTGGATCACGCACGACCTGGGCGTGGTGGCCGGCCTGGCGCAGCGCGTAATCGTCATGTACGGCGGTTTCATCATTGAAGAGGCCGAAGTCAAGGAATTGTATGCCAACCCGCGCCATCCCTACACGCTGGGCCTGCTGGGCAGCCTGCCGAAGATCCACGAAGAATCGCGCACCAAGTTGTATTCCATCGAAGGCATGCCGCCGGTGCTGTATCGAAAGCCCACTTCCTGCCCGTTTGCGCCCCGCTGCGCCTGGGCGATGGAACGCTGCTGGAACGAAAACCCGGTGCTTGAATCACTCAACCCCAATCACCGCGTTGCCTGTTTTGCCGATACCACGAACGGGAGTAAGCACGCATGACCAATTCCGAAGTGATTGTTACCGTTGATAATTTGAAGATGCACTTCCCGATTTACCGGGGCGTGATTCGGCGCAAGGTAGGCGCGGTTCATGCGGTGGACGGGGTTTCTTTTCAGGTGAAAAAAGGTGAGACGCTCGGCCTGGTGGGGGAATCGGGCTGCGGCAAATCGACCACGGGCCGCACCATTTTGCAGCTTTACAAACCCACTGCCGGGAAGGTCTATTTTAAAGATACCGATCTGACCAGTTTGAGATCCGAGCAGATGCGCCTGATGCGCCGCGAAATGCAGATGATTTTCCAGGATCCGTATGCCAGCCTGAATCCGCGTATGACCGTGCGCGATATCGTCGGCGAGCCGTTGATGTCGTTCGGCCTGGCCAGCGGCAAGCAGATCGACGAGCGCGTGGCCGAACTGCTCAAGCTGGTGCGGCTCAACCCCGATTACATCGGCCGCTATCCGCACGAATTCTCCGGCGGCCAGCGCCAGCGCATCGGCATCGCCCGCGCCCTGGCCATGAACCCATCGTTCATCGTGTGTGACGAACCGATTTCAGCCCTGGATGTGTCCATTCAGGCCCAGGTGGTCAACCTGCTCGAAGAGCTGCAAGCCGAATTTGGCCTGACCTACCTGTTCATTGCCCATGATCTATCGATGGTGCGCCACATCAGCGACCGCGTGGCCGTGATGTACCTGGGGGTCATCGTTGAGCTGACCGACCGCAATGAGCTGTACCGCAATCCGCTGCATCCCTACACCCAGGCGCTGCTTTCGGCCATTCCCATCGCCGACCCGGTCTTCAGCGCCGCACGCCACCGCCAGGTGCTGGAAGGCGACGTGCCCTCGCCGGTCAATCCGCCCTCCGGCTGCCGTTTCCGCACACGCTGCCCGATCGCCGGGCCGATCTGCGCTGAAAAGCAGCCCGAATGGCGTGAAGTTGGTCCAAACCACTATGTAGCCTGTCACAAAGTCTAGGAAAATCCACACTGAGAAGGAGGTGATGCAATTCCTGTAGCTGGTTGATCCGTTTGGTAGTATCCCGATCACCGTTTTCTCAACCAAATTTCTCTCAAGGAGGAGAAACAATGCGTAAGTTGATGCAAGTGTTAGGTGTATTGATGGTCCTCAGCATGGTACTGACCGCCTGTGCCGCGCCGACCCCCGCCGCGACCCAGCCCCCTGCTGTGGAACAACCGACCGAAGCCGCGCCGGCTGAAGTTCCCACCGAAGCCGCGCCCGCTGAAGAAGTTGTCCTGAACCCGTACCTGGGCTCGAACAAGCTCGACGGCAACGGCATCCCGGCTGATTTCTTTGCCGATATCCACATCCGCAAAGCCTTTGCCTACTGCTTTGACTGGGACACCGTCATCAATGACGTGTACAAAGGCGAAGCTGTGCAGTCCAAGGTGCTGTCTCTGCCTGGCATGCCCGGTTTCGATCCCGATGCCCCGTTCTATAGCATGGACCTGGACAAATGCGCCGAGGAATTCAAGCTGGCCGATGTCGATAAAGACGGCGTCCCTGCCGGCGAAGACCCCGATGATGTCTGGGAAATGGGCTTCCGCGTCCAGATGCTCTACAACACCGGCAACACCACCCGCCAGATCATGGCCGAAATCAT
>CALMIB010000275.1 GCA_937863945.1 uncultured Longilinea sp. | reverse complement strand
AGGAGGTCATACTCATCCCAATACGTGACAACAACGTGCGGCTCGATATGAGCCTGCTGTACTTTGGGTACCTCGTAATCCGCCTCATAGATTTTATCAGCTTCCGCAAACCCGCGGTTCACGTCGCCTATGTCAATGCGAATTTCCGCGGCCAGATTACGCTCGGCATCAGAATCGGCAAAGTTGACGTATTCAGTTTCTTCGTGAATGCGCACCGTTCCGGGTTTCATCGATTCCCGCGAATCCAGGACGGCTGGCAGGGGTTCATAGTCAACCTTGATCAGCTCCAGCGCTTTTTTGGCAATCTCAGCCGTCTCGGCAGCTACAAATGCAACCCGGTCGCCAACGAAGCGCACTTTGCGATCCAGCGAGAAGGTATCCAGCGGCCCGGGGATCGGGTCGGATTGACCTGCGGTGGAGTAAACCACGCGCGGGAGATCCTGCCAGGTCAACACGGCGGCAACGCCGGGCAATGCCCTGGCTTCGGCAGTATCAATCGATTTGATCCAGGCATGTGCAACCGGGCTGTGAAGGATTTTACCGACCAGCATGCCGCGTTTCTCAATATCGGCGGTGAAGGCCGGCTTGCCCTGCACGAGTTTGACTGCATCGACCTTGATTTCGGGCTTTCCAATTTTCGAGCGCGATGGTGTTTGCGGCACCGTCCAGATCCTGGGCATGACCGTCGTCATTATAGAGCCGCCCGAGCCGGTGAACGCATCCCCGTCTTCTTTTATGGGCTCGCCAGGAGCCGGCCAGTTCTCAGGCGTTGAGGGCTGCGAACCCTCGATTGGCGGCACGTATTCGCCGCGCATTTGCGCTGCAGCGCGCAGAACGGCCTGAACCGGCTTCTCATACCCCGTGCAACGGCATAACACGCCTGAAATAGCGTCTCGCACCTGGGCTTCGGAGGGGCTTGGGTTCTTCGCGATCAGCGAACGGGCAGCCAGGATCATCGCCGGCGTGCAATAACCGCATTGAATGGCGCCGGTTTCGATAAACGCCTGCTGGATCATGTGCAATCCACCGGTTTTCTTCCATCCTTGCTCTGGGTGTTCGCCCAGCGCTTCAATGGTGTCGATATGGTGACCATCCGCCTGGGCAGCCAGCATGCCGCACGAATTGACCGGCCGGCCGTCGAGCAAAATGGCGCATGCGCCGCATTCGCCTTTTTCACAGCCGCCATACTTGGCGCCAAAGAAGCCTTCCCGCCGCAAAACGTCCAGCAAGGTATCGCCCGGGGCTGCCGGCCACTCAGTCTTTTCCCCGTTTACGATCATCTGTAATCTCATCATCGATCTATCCTCGCCAAAAGCTCAGGATTAAAGTAATCGTTCAAGAATCGCCAAAGCCGCTGCCTGCCGGTAAACGGCGCTGGCCCACGCATCCCCGCTTGCATGCAAGGCGGTGTGTACGGCTGCTCTTGCCTGACCCGCATCATCACCTTCATACGCAAGCATAGGTGCTTCACCAAAACCGCCCAGAGCAATGCGCATCGCCATCCCAGGCCAAACCGCCAGGGCCACCCCAATCACCGGGGTATCCAGCGGTGTACGAGCGACAAACTCACATCTCACTTCAGCGCTCAGATCCAACCGGACCCGGGTGATCAGCCGGTGGCTGCCCGCGGATTTTCTCGAAGCAAAAAATTCCTGTGCGGAAATTTCTGCGCCGCCCGGCATCGTTTGAATGCTGGCATTAACAGCCAGCATCGCCATCGCAATCGGCGAGCGCCCATCCGCACCCACCAGTGTGCCTGCAATCGAACTCATCTCGCGCAAATTCCGATGAGTCTCGCGGGTGCATACATCTTTCAGCCATGCAGGGGTCGCCTGCACCTCGACCAGCTTTTGCAGGCGCGCCGTGGCCCCAAGTGACAACCAACCACCCTCCGCCTGAACCTCATCCAGCCCCAGGCTTTGCAGATCGATGACGGCGAAATCCTCATCCCGTTTGCGGCTCAGCCAGCTCCCGCCCCCCAGCGGATAGGTCCGCGGAGTTGGGCGCGCCAGCAACTGTAAAGCCTGATCCATCGTTTGGGGACGATGATATTCAATGATCATTGCTTCTCTCCAATCAGCATACCCGTTCCAGGATTATTCCGCGAAGGTGTCAACCAGCAATCTAACATCGCCGCCCACGGGGTACAGGATCGGGCAGGTGCAACCGTTCTTGCGATATTCATCCACCTTCTTGCGAGCCTCTTCAGGAGTCCCGGAAGCAGTGATGCGGTGAATCAGATCTTCGGGAACCAGGTGCTTTGCCCTGTCAATTTGTTCATGCGTTGCCGGCCAACCCAGGATGGATTGGATTTCGGCGACAACATCCATCGAGACGCCGGATGCCTTGGCAATATGAGGCTGCTGAGCAAGATACTGCGTCAGCAAACCGCGAGTGGTATCGATCGCCTTGTCATGGTCCAAATCAACCGAACAAACGATAAGCTGCGGACGGTCAATATCGTCCAGCGTTTTACCGGCTTTCCTGGCGCCCTTCTCGAGCAACTCAAGCGCTTTAATATTGTATTGCGGTTCAACGCAGTAATTCAAAACCGCTCCATCCGCGATTTCACCGGTCATTTCCATCATCTGATCGCCGGTCGCCCCAATGTAAACCGGCACGTTGCGCGGTTCGCGCCGCCCATGCACCACATCCAGTTCGATCCCGTCCACATGGACGAACTCACCGTGAAAAGTCACGCGCTCCATCCTCAGCAGCCTTTGAAGAACGGAGACCGTCTCGCGCATCGCCAGCAGCGGGCGGCGGCGGTCGATGCCCACATTCTTCGCCAGCGGATCCCACCAGGCGCCGATGCCGCAGATGATGCGATTGGGCGCGAGATCGTCCAGAGTCAAAAAAGTTGCCGCCAGCAACCCGATATTGCGCGTCCAATTGTTGATCACGCCGGAGCCGATCTTGATCTTTTCTGTGACAGCAGCGTACGCCGCCATGGGAACGATCGCGTCGCGAACCAGGCGGCTTTCTGCCTGCCAGACTGAATCGAAGCCGCGCTGTTCGGCGTACTTTACGTAATCCAAACCATCGCGTAAATCATGGGCATCCTGCAGGTAAAGTGCTGTTCTTTCCTTCATGGGGGTCTCCTGGAATAACAAGATTAAGGCCGGATTTTGACGGATTGAATTTGGTTGAGCAATTCCAAATCCTCAGGGATGTCCAGATCAAGGGCAAAGGATTGGAGATTGCATACTTCCACCCGCATGCCTTTCACTTTCGCCTGATCGACGTGCTTCTTGAATGATCCAACGCCGTACATATAGTCGATGGAACCCGCCGGGCTGACCAGCAGGGCATTCGTGCCGTCATTCCGTCGGTCGGGCGCAACGACAACCACCGGGGGTTTAATCAGATAGCCGATCAAAGTTCGAATATCTTCGACATTGATCAGCGGCAAATCAGCCGGTAAAATCATCACGTCCTGGGCAGCGTAGGCCTGCGCGACGATGGTGGCGCGTTTGAGCGCGGTATTTAACCCGGGCTTGCCTTCCTGAACGGTACGGGCTTTGAAATCCCGCGCCAATGCCAATGCTCCGGTATCCCGGCTGACAACCAGGATCTGGTCGATTTCCTGGACTTGTTTTAACGTGCGAAGCGTATTTTCCAAAAGGGCAATATTTAATACGGTGCGCTCTTCCTCAGATAGAACACCTGCCAGCCTGGATTTCCCCCTGCGTAGAGGCTTTACCGGTATGATCGCCCAGAGGCTCATGAGGATTGAGTTCCTCCTTGTAGTTGTGAAGCCAGATTCAGGATATATTTTGCCAACCGGATGCGGCCGGGAATATCTTTCATGATGATGTCGCTTACATAAGGAATTATACCCCACTGGCGAATCTCTTCGCAATCATCCACATCAGCAGAATCCAATAAGAACGATTTAATAAAGTCCTGGTACTGGTTCGCCACCGATAACGCAGCCGGCTTCCAGCCCAATTCCCTGAACATTTTTGCAGCCGGACCCTTTATAGCCTGCCCGCCGATCAATGGAGAAACAGCCACGACGTTCTCCCTGGCTTTCAGCGCACTCCGGATGCCCTGCACGCCCAGGATTGGCGCGATGCTCACCCAGGGATTGGATGGACACACCACCACCAAATCCGCAGCCTGAATCGCCTCCAGGATGCCGGGGGTCGGTCGGGCGCTGTCGATTCCCTGGAAAGTAAACCCGGTCACTTCCGGCTGGCACCGCAAGCGGACAAAATAATCCTGGAACGCCAGATCGCCATCCGCTTGGGTGTGAACGATGGTTGCCACCGGATCGTCGCTCATCGGGAAAACATTTGCCCGGATTCCCCAGCGCTGACAGAACTGCCGGGTGATTTCCGAAAGCGATTTCCCCGCGCGCAGCAGGTCGGAGCGAACCAGGTGCGTGCCCAGGTCGCGGTCGCCCAGCCGGAACCACGTCGGGCCGCCCAACATCTCAACCGCGTCCAACGTTGCATAGCTTTCTTCCAACCGGCCCCACCCCGTCACCGGATTCGCCAGCCCCGCCAGGGTGTAACAAACGGTATCCAGGTCCGGGCAAATCCGTAACCCGAGGTGGGTAAAATCATCACCTGTATTAACAATGACAGTCAAATCGGCATCCGGGCGCGCACGGTAAAAACCGTCCGCCAGTTTTGCCCCACCGACTCCGCCCGCCAAAGCGACAATTTTCATTAACCAGCCTGCCTGGGATGAAAGGTTATCCTGAAAAATCAAACCGGCTGTCGATGCCAATCGAGCCGTCCTGCAGATAGATCAGCGCGAGATTATCAATGCGAAGCTCCACCGAGAGGGGCTCAAACATCAATTCAGCCACCGCGCAGCTTACATCGGCCGGTAACAACATACCATACGACAGTGTGATGTGTGGGACCCAATCTTGCGGAGCATAATACGCGTTCAACTCGTGGCTGAGTGGATGCAGCCGATCCCACAAGGTAGCATGCAGGTGCATTACCGCAGGGCTTTTCACCACGGCCAGGTATAAGACCGGTTTGCTGCCTGTAAATAATCCGATTCCAGCCGTTTTGATAGGAATGGCCTGCATGCGCGCGGCAATTTCAGCCAGGTGCTCACGTGCCAGATCGAGTTGATACTTCTGCGCGCCCTGCCAGGAAAGGTGCACAAAACTGGATTCATTTGCCGTGACCAGGCCGCATTTCTTTTGCAGTTTTTGCCACATTTCAGCAAAAACAGGTTGGTCTTCAAAATTGAAAAGCGTGGTCAAAGCGTACATGCGTTGTAATCAGCGAAACAAATCCATATCTTTGGGTCTGAGAAGTTCCTGAAGCGATCCTTCGCGCAATGCATAAGGGAAGCCGCGAACCAGCACCGCGGGAACGCGTTGATCTGCCTGGGCCATCTCCAGCGAGGCTGCCGCGGCGAATTCATCCGCGGCGGCCACCTGGGTGATTTTCAACCGAAAG
>CALMIB010000274.1 GCA_937863945.1 uncultured Longilinea sp. | reverse complement strand
GGACCCCCGGGCAGGACTTGGGGATGGACAGGCCAAAGTACTCTTCCGTTTGAAATGCCACGCAATCGAGTTGCCCGGTTAATACTGCGCGAATCATCGAACGCGTGTAGGGCAGGCGGATGCGGCTGCCAGTGCCAAATGCACCGCCCGACCAGCCTGTATTGATCAGCCAGACCTGCACGCTGTGCTTTTGGATTTTTTCACCCAGCAGGGATGCATACACATTGGGCTCCAGCGGAAGGAAAGGTGCGCCAAAACAGGTGGAGAAGGTGGCCTGGGGTTCTTTGCTGAGTCCCTTTTCGGTGCCCGCCAGTTTTGAGGTATATCCCGAAAGGAAATAATACATCGCCTGTTCGGGGGTGAGCTTTGCCAACGGCGGCAGGACGCCAAATGCATCCGCGGTCAGGAAGAAGATGTTCTTGGGGTGGCCGGCATGCCCTTCGGGGACATGATTCTGGATGTAATCAATTGGATAGGCTCCGCGCGTATTTTCTGTCCGGCGGTCGGAATCAAAATCGATTGCCCGGCTAAGCGGGTTATAAACGACATTCTCCAACACAGCGCCAAACCGGTGGGTCGCCTGCCAGATGAGCGGTTCCAGCTCCGGCTTTAAGCGGATCGTCTTGGCGTAGCAACCGCCCTCGAAATTAAAGACGCCGTCATCCGCCCAACCGTGCTCATCATCCCCAATCAAGCGCCGGTCTGGATCAGACGATAAGGTGGTCTTGCCCGTACCCGACAGGCCAAAAAACAGAGCGACATCGCCGCGGTCGCCGACATTGGCGGAACAATGCATGGACAGGATCCCGCGCCTTGGCATCAGGTAATTCATCAACGTAAAGACTGACTTTTTTATTTCTCCGGCATATCCCGTACCGCCGATGAGCACCAACCGCCTGGTGAAATTCACGATGATGAAGGTGCCGGAGTTGGTTCCGTCTTCAGCCGGAATCGCCAGGAAATCCGGAACGTGAATGATCGTATATTCGGGCCGAAACTCGGCCAGTTTTTCCGGGGACAGGCGGATGAGCAGGTCCCGCGAAAACAGGCTATGCCAGGCTTTTTCGGTGATCACCCGGATGCTCAGGCGGTGCACCGGATGCGCACCAACCTGCAAATCCTGGATGAAAACGTCCCGGTTTTGTAAATATGCCGTCACTTTTCGAAAAATTTGGTCAAATTTTTCCGGCGAAATCGGGCGGTTTACTTTTCCCCACCAAATTGCCTCATCCTCTTCGTTGCCATAATTTACAATGAATTTATCGTTTGGTGAGCGTCCGGTGTACTGGCCGGTGTTGACCATCACCGCGCCGTCATCTGATAAATCCCCTTCCTGGCGTAGGATGATCTGCTCAACCAACGCGGGAGAACAGAAATTCCAATGAGCGGTTTTAATGTTTACGATTTGAACCTGGGCAAGATCAGTCTCACTCGGAATTCCTAGATTCTGCATTCGATTGCATGCCTCCTTCTTGATTTAAGGTGCAATTGCACCGGTCATTCTGGGGAACCAATACCAAAGGATATCCATTGCGGGTTTTCCATGGATCGAAAAGGAGCCATCCTGCAGGGCAACAGGGGGGTAAAAGCCGCGCGAAACCACTCCTGAAATCCAATCCCGGCCATTGATCGCGCCCAGGGCAGCATTATAGAGATCGACCTGGGCCTGCAGGTTCACCGGGATGCTCTGCAATTCAAGATAGGGTTGAGAAAGCGCTTCCTCCGGAAGGCAATTGCCGTTCAGGCTGACGCATTGCCGGGCTGCGCCAGCGGCGGATGCAAATTGCAGCGCAAGGATAACCGGTTTTTCAGTTTCAAGTTGGAACGGTGCAATTTCCTCATCCAACAACCGACCCATCTCCACTTCAATGTCCGGGGCTGAGGGTTCATCAGCCATGGTTAAGGGAGCGCTCCAGATCAGATAAATTCCATCGAACAGGTTGGCCGGCAAGGCAGCCACCGGATTGCCGCCCGTGAACTCAACTTGAAGCAGCAACTGTCCAGAATAACGGCTGCGTAGCCCGGCAACCATGTTATTCCAACGGTCTTGAACATCATCCGGCTGAGTGGCCGGGCTGCCGTCAACTAACCCCATGCCGGGATATGCGGGCAGAACAGCGGAATCGCCCAGCAGGATGGCCGAAACATCGTTAACCGCAGCAAAATCCGCTGCATGGCGAAGATAAGTGCCGTACTGATCAAAGAAACCATCCCACCAGCCCGGGTCTTTTGCCCCGCCTCGCCACCAATCCTGGCTGGCAATCTCAAATCGCACCGAGGGAGCGATTGCAACATTTAATCCGTTCTGCCGCGCCAGGGCCACTTGCTGGACCAAATCCGTCCACAGGGCATCATTGCCTGGATCCGCCTGCAAGACCGGCAACGCATCGCGGGTGAAGGTCCAGGTCATTGGAATCACCACCCAGTTTGCACCGATGCCATTGAGCGTTTGGAAGCTGGCTGAATAATGGGACTGCCAACTGGGCTTGTAGCCGGGTTGAAATTCAACACCGGCCCAGAAGAAAGTGTC
>CALMIB010000273.1 GCA_937863945.1 uncultured Longilinea sp. | reverse complement strand
ATGATTGCGGTACAATTCCTGGTTACAAAGAAGGAACCATGAAAAACAGAACGCATGAACTGATTGACACGGAGCCAGCCCGGCTGGACCTCGAAAATGTGGTCGTTGCCTTCAACGGTCACGCCATCCTCGATAATTTAAGCTTTGAAGTCCCGCACGGCGCGCAGGTTGCCGTCGTCGGGCCAAACGGCGCCGGTAAAACCACCCTGTTCAAGGCCCTGGTCGGCCTGCTCCCTTTGCGGCGCGGTCACATCCGCATCCACGGGCTACCGCTGGGCCAGCATAAAGATTGCGTCGCCTACATCCCACAGCGCGAGGAAGTGGACTGGCGCTTTCCGGTGACCGTGGAAGAAGTGGTGATGATGGGGCGCTTCAACGATTTTGGCTGGCTCGGCAGACCTGGTCCGGAGGATCATGAAGCCGTGCTGCGCAGCATGACCCAACTGGGCATCACCAAACTGGCCAAACGTTCCATTGGAGAATTGTCCGGTGGACAGCAGCAGCGCGTATTCCTGGCGCGCGCCATCGCCCAGGAACCGCACATTTTACTGATGGATGAACCCTTTACCGGCGTGGACGTCTCCACCCAGGAAGCGACGCTCGATCTATTGGATGAACTGCGCTCGCGCGGCGTCACCGTGATGGTTTCGACCCACGATTTGAACATGGCGGCGGAACGCTTTGAGCGGATTTTGCTGCTCAAACGCCGCCTGATCGCCTACGGAACGCGCGAGCAGGTGTTCACGCGCGAACACATCGCCGCAGCGTTTGGAAAGCAGGCGCTGATCCTGGATAACATCGTCGTCGTCGATGATTGCTGCCCGGGCGACGAGCACGAGCACGGACGCACCGAGGAAATCCCATGACCTGGCTGGTGGAACCGCTTCAATACGCATTCATGCAACGCGGCATGATCGCCGCCGTGTTGGTGGGACTGATTTGCGCCGTGGTGGGCACTTATGTTGTCCTGCGCTCGATGGCTTTCCTGGGCGACGCGCTGGCGCATGCCATTCTGCCGGGCGTGGCCATCGCCTACCTGCTGGGCGGCAATTTGCTGGTCGGTGCGCTGATTGCAGCCGTCCTGGTCGCGTTGGGGATTGGCTTCTTCACGCGCGGCGGAACCGTGCGGGAGGATACCGCCATTGGCATCCTATTTTCGGCTGCGCTGGCGCTGGGCGTCGCGCTTATCTCGAGCATCCGCTCCTACGCCGTCGATCTCAGCCACATCATCTTTGGCAATGTGTTGGGGGTCGGGCCGGCGGACCTGTGGTTGATCGCGGGGTTGACGGTGTTGGTGTTGGCGACCGTGGTTTTGCTCTTCCGGCCGTTATTTGTCGTCTCGTTCGATCCGGTCATGGCCAAAACCCTGCGGCTTCCTGTTGAATTGCTGCGCAATCTGCTGCTGGTGCTGCTCGCGTTGACCATCGTCGGTTCGATCCAAACCGTGGGCATTGGCCTGGTGGCCGCCATGCTGGTGACTCCCGGCGCAACCGCCTACCTGCTCACCCGCCGGTTGGCGCCCATGATGGTCATTTCGGCCGCGCTGGGCGTTGCCGCCAGCGTCATTGGGCTGTACCTGAGTTATTATTTGAATATCGTTTCAGGATCCGCAATCGTCCTGGTAGCCACGGCGTTCTTCCTGCTGGCATTCTTCTTCGCGCCGCAAAAAGGCTGGGTCTGGCAGCGGCTGCACGTTCAGCGGAGGTGAAAAAAATGGCACAAACAGGCCGCCTGTATATCGTTGCGACGCCCATCGGTGACATGGGCGATATCACCCTGCGGGCAATTGAAACCCTGCGCAAGGTGGACGGCATCATTTGCGAAGAAGCGCGCGTGGGCACCACTCTGCTCAAAAAGCTGGAGATCCCGGTTAAGGAACTGATCTTGCTGAACGAGCACAATGAACAGGAACAGGCCGCCAACCTGGTCATTCGCATCGCCAAAGGCGAATCTTTCGCACTGATCTCGGATTGCGGCACGCCGGTTTTTGCGGATCCAGGCGCGTTTTTGGTCCAGCAGATCAGCCAGATGGAGCTGCCCGTGGTGCCCATCCCGGGCGCATCCTCGCTCATGGCGGCGCTTTCGGTGCTGGATTTCAAGCTCGAGCGCTTTGTGTACGCCGGCTTCCTGCCGCGCGACCCGGTTCAACGCCGCAAGCAGCTCGAATCGCTGCGCTACTTGAAGATGGCCACCGTGGTGATGGACACCCCCTACCGGTTGGGCGCACTGCTGGAGGATGTGGGCAAGGTCTTCGGCGGCGGCCAGCGCATCACACTGGCGATGGACATCACCCTGCCGTCGGAAACCATCCTGCGCGGCCGGCTGGACGAAGTGCGTAAACGCATCGGCCCGCGCAAGGCTGAATTTATCCTGATCATTCACCCGCCCGGTGCGTAACCGGGCTTTTTTTTATAACGAATACCCGCACAACGCCAGCGCCCGCGGACCGGTATGCACGCCCAGGATGGGCGAAGTGATCGAGATGAACACTTCCGCCGCAGGGTATTCGCGTTTCACCCGCTCCGCGATTGCCCGGGCTTCTTCCAGGGCAGCATTGTGCAGCACCGTGATGTGCATCGGCGCGTTCAGATCGATATGATTGAAGAATTCGCGCCAGATACCCTCTATGGCATTTTGGCGCGAGCGCGCCGGGATCGACGCGGCTACCGATCCGGTTTTGGGATTGACCGAGATCAACGGTTTGATTTTGATGATCGATTCAAGGAATTTGGTGGCCGTGCCGATGCGCCCGCCCCTGGAAAGATATTCCATGGTGTCCAGGGTGACGTAATAGGAAATCCGGTCGCGCACCTGTTCGGCTGTTTCCACCATCGCCGCCAGGTCGCCGCCCGCCTCACGGGTGCGCGCCGCAGCGATGACCTGCCAGCCCAGGCCCATCGAATTATTCTTGCCATCCAAAACCCGCACCGGGATGGGCGAGACGGCGGCGGCTTCGCGGGCTGAATTGATGGTGCCGCTCATCGCCGAACTGATCGTGATCGCCAGGATTTTTTGATAGCCTTTCGCCGCGGCAGCCTGGTAGGCCATCAGGAAATCGCTGGGCGAAGGTTGCGACGTGGTGGGAAAATGCCCGGCGGTCGGCAACAGCTCATAGAACTGCTCCGCGGTCAAATCCACGCCGTCCTTGTACTGCTGATCGCCGAAAATGATGGTCAATGGTACCACGCCGATATCATAACGCTCGCGCCATTCCTGCGGGATATCGCAGGTACTGTCTGTGATCAAAGCTACGGTTTTCAGATCCATCGCAACCTCTGGAGAGACTGTTCTTGATTGGAAATTCTATCAAAAATTGTCAGGATCATGCATGCTTGAAGTCACAAACGGTGTCATGATTTGGTCATGGATTTGGTCTTGAGAATGTAATACTTTTTGTGCGCCCAGCGCACAGCCACGCCCTTCGGGCGCAGGTCAAACCCCGGTGATAGCCCCTGTACCTCGATAGTCTCAAAGGACGAATAAACTCCTCCTTTCGGCATGTGTAATGGTGCCTCTACGAAAGAACTGTACGTCAATATGTCTTGACCTCGATAGAATGTGAGCAATCCAGACTGGCTTGACTTTTTGCTTTTTGGAGTCGTATAATTACATCAGACTAGTCTGACTAGTCTGAAAGGAGCGCGAAATGAATAATAATTGGCAGCATCAAGAGGCAAAAAGCAACTTAAGCAAA
>CALMIB010000272.1 GCA_937863945.1 uncultured Longilinea sp. | reverse complement strand
CGGAAATGATTTGCAGCGGCGTGCTCAAATCATGCGTGATATCAGCAGTCATACGCTTGCGTTGCTGGTCGGCCTGATACAGATCCGTGCTCATTTTGTTGAATGTCGCCGTCAACTGGCCCAGTTCATCCCGCGAGGTCACCGGCACTTGCTGCTGAAGGTCGCCCTCCGCCAGCGCTTCCGAGGCCTGCGTTAGCCGGCGAATGGGCCGGACCAGCCCGCGCGAGAGGAAAAAGCCCATGCCCACCGCCACCAGCACGCCCGCCAGCGCCGCCAGCCCAATCGCCAGGTTGGTGCGTTGCAGGAACAACTCCTCTTCAGAGCTCAACTTAAATTGCATTTTCGTGTCCGGCAGGATCCAGGCCACGGTTTTGCCGTCCACTTCCACCGCAACCGCGTTCTTGATCTGATTCTGCGGCACCACCTGGCCCACGTCATAGCCAAAGGTCGGGATCAATGCCCGATAATCCGCGTCCACCAGGCCGTGTAAACCACGGATTTCGGATTTTTGATCCGGTTGAGGCGGCGGATTGCCAGGTTGTTGTTGCTCAGGCCGCGGAGCGCCCAGGTTGGTTTGCATGTAGTAATCAAAAAAGCCCTGCATCGTGCCGTTGGCCGTGTAAAAGGTCTGCGTGCTTTCCTTTAGCATGGCAGTCTGCTGTTCCACCACCAGGTTCATCAACGATTGGCCGGAGGTGAGCCGGATGAGCGCTGATACCACCAGCACGGTGATCAGCGCCACCGCCAGGAATGAAAGGATTAGCTTTCCCTGCAACGATCGTTTCATTCGGCCGCCTCCAAAAACCGGTAGCCGATCCCAAATACGGTTTCAATGTATTTCGGCTGCTCCAGGTCATCGTCCAGCTTCAAGCGCAGGTTGCGAATGTGAATTTTTATCGTCGATTCCGAACCGGTAAAACCGTTTTCCATCAGCCCGATCGAAAGGTCGGCGCGCCGCACCACCTGGCCGGCAGCCCGCATCAGCATTTCCAAGATCTGAAATTCCAGCGGCGTAAATTCCAGCGGTTGACCATTTTTCCGGATCTCGTGCTTGGCCGAATCCAGCGTCAGGTCGCCCACCATCAGCACCGGTTTGCTCTCCTCGCGCGTGCCGGAGCGGCGCAGCACGGCGCGCATGCGCACCAATACTCACGCAGCCGAAACGGCTTGGTGATGTAATCATCCGCCCCCAGGTCAAAGCCGCGGATGATGTCGGCCTCCTGCTGGCGCGCCGTGATCATGATGACCGGGATGCTCGATTCACGCCGTAACTGGCTGATGAACTGGTAGCCGTCCATGGTGGGCATCATAATGTCCAGCAGGATCAGGTCCGGATCAGCGTGATGCACCGCGTCCAGCGCCTCGCGGCCGTCTGAAGCCATTAGCACCTCAAAATCCTGTCCGCTCAGGAAGTCGCTGATCATTACCTGCACGTTGCGGGTGTCATCCACCACCAGAATTTTGCGCGTCATAAGATGATTATATCCAGCCTTTCAGGATTTCCTCCTCCAAATGTGAAACAGATGGGCGCCCAACCCATTGCGTTTCGGTTCATCCGGAGGAGAAAGGAAGATGCCATTGAAGACGATCCGCAAACAATCAACTGTTGCCGTCGTCACCGTTATAAAGCACAGCCACGGGGTCGCCCGCGTTCAGCCAGCCTTCCTGCGCCACGTCATCGTAGTACACGGTTAATTCCGCCGTGTCGCGCAGGAAATTCATCTTGCCCACGATCACGCGCTTGACCTTCAACCCGGTGCGTTCCTCCAGGTCGGCTTTCAACTCCGCGTAGCGGTCCGGCCGGACCAGTTCGATCTTCTCATACACGATGCGCTTGGAAGCCTCAAAGTGGAAGCCCCATTCTTTTTCCAGCACGAACAGGATCGCCAGGATGAACAGGTTGGCGGCAACAAGCTGCGGCCACAGGTCGCTGTTGGCGTTGGAAGAATTCATCACCGGCAGCGCGACGATCACGAATAAATAGGTCATCTCGCGCACGGGAATGGGATCGGTGCGGTAGCGCAGGATGGTGAAGATGGCGAACAGGCCAAACCCCGCCACGATGCCGATTTCAATGGAGGTAAGGAAACTCAACACGAAATAAATCATCGTGTTGAAGGCCAGGAAGGTGAACACATAGCGTTTGTTGTGCGTGGAGGGATAATAAATAAAACGCACAAGCAAGATCGTCACCGCAAAATTAAAAGCGAACCTCAACAGGAAACTTGCCAGATCACTCATGATGAACTCCCATGGAATTTTTTTCCAGCCACATCAGCTTGGCTTTCAGGCTGTTCTTTTTTACGTTTTCATAGAGCAGCGAAGTGCCGATGCAATACTTGCTGAAACCCTGCGGGCGCACCTTGAGAGCCTGCATCTCCGCGATGAAATCTGACGGGCAATCCCGCTCGGCCTGTTTGACCTCCGCCACGACAATCCCTTCCAGGCGCACCACGCGGGGGCCGTTGAAGAAGGCCAGGTCCACGTCGAGCGTGACACGCTCGCAAAGCGTTTTGTTGACCAGCGTGATGCGCGTGAAGGTGTTCCACAGCTTTGGCTCCAGCGCGCGGCTGTCATACGGGAACACATCGGCCAACCAGCGCCGGGCGCTGGCATCGATCCAGGCAGCCGGCGTTCCGGTGGGAATGCGGCTCTTGATCGTGCGATCCTTGCGCGTGCGGTGCTTGACCTCCAGGTAGGCCTGCTGTGAGTCGACGTATTCGCGGCTGCGCACCTTGAACCGGTCGGCGTTCTCATTCACATGTAATTTGTACAGGTCGAAATCGCAGGTGTCAAAATACAGCGTGCGGTAATGGTTCAATCGCTGCCCGGCGACGGAAAGCTCGCGGTAGCCGGGTTGCAGCGCAGCCAGAGCCTGCAATAATTGACCGACCTGCAGAACGAACTTGGTGTCGACGCGGTTCAGCAGCGCCGCCGAATCCATCTCTCCCAGGCTGATCGGATCGAACCCGTCCATCATGCGCTCCAACCGTCCATCCCGGCGCGCGGGGTCTTCACAAGGCGCAACCGGAGACCACGGTGCTTGCGTGAATGGTTCCGGTTTTCGAATTGGCATCCATTTTGTTGGTTCCATGTTGATCCTCCGCCATGCGCGTTCGCGCGTTGGTTGTATTGAATATACTCTGCGCCCGGGTTTGAATGGTTTATTTTTTGTATATGCCGCTCCTGCGAAAAAACGCGCCACTTTTCAGCGGCGCGCATGCTCAACAATTCCCATTACGGCCTGGGGCCAGGACCGCGACCGCCCCCGCCCATGCCGCCGCTGACCAACTGTGTCAGCGT
>CALMIB010000271.1 GCA_937863945.1 uncultured Longilinea sp. | reverse complement strand
CAACGTGCTGCGCTTCGAGCAGGACTTCCCGGGCAGCCGGAAGATCCTGTTGGAGCAGAATTACCGCTCCACGCAGACCGTGCTGGACGCGGCCCGCAGCGTGATCGATCAAAACGGCAACCGCACGCCCAAGAGCCTGTTCACCGACCACGGGCGCGGCGAGAAGATCGAGCTGCACGAGGCGGTGGACGACCACGCCGAGGCGGCCTACGTGGTGAAGACCATCCAGGCGCAACTGCGCCGGGGCAAGCCGGGCGGCGATTTCGCGGTGATGTACCGCACCAATGCCCAGTCGCGCCTGCTGGAAGAGGCCTTCCTGCACGCCGGGCTGCCCTACCGGCTGGTGGGCGCGCAGCGCTTCTACGGCCGGCGCGAGGTCAAGGACATGATCGCCTACCTGCGCCTGGTGCACAACCCCGACGACGAGGTCAGCCTGGCGCGCGCCATCAACACCCCGCCGCGCAAGATCGGCGACAAGTCCATCGAAACGCTGCAGGCCGTGGCACAGAAGGCCGGGCGCAGCATGGGTAGCCTGCTGGTGGAGCTGGCGCAAAAGGCGGATGAGTCGCCGGCCTGGCGCGAGCTGGGCCGCGGCGCGGCGCCGCTCTACGACTTTGCCGTGATGTTCGAAGGCTGGCTGAAGGCCAAAGGCGAAATCGCGCTGCCCGCGCTGTTCGACAAGATCGCCGGCGATATTGGCTACCGCGCCTACATCGACGACGACAGCGAAGAGGGCCGCGACCGCTGGGGCAACGTGGAAGAACTGCGCCGCTTGGCGTACGAGTACCAGGAGCGCGGCCTGGTCGAGTTCCTCGAGAACCTGGCGTTGGTCTCCGATCAGGATACGCTGCCCGAGCAGGTCAATTCGCCCACGCTGCTCACGCTGCACGCCGCCAAGGGGCTGGAGTTCGCCCAGGTGTTCATCACCGGGCTGGACGACGGCATTTTGCCGCACTCGCGCTCGCGCGACGACCCCGAGGAAATGGCCGAGGAGCGCCGCCTGTTCTATGTGGGCATCACGCGCGCCAAGGAGCGCCTGTACCTGGTGCGCGCCGGGCAGCGCAGCACTTACGGCAACCCCGAATATCAGGTCGCCTCGCAATTTTTGGACGACATCCCCGAGGAATTGCTTGCGCGCAGCGGCGAGGGCATTGACGGGCGCGCGCGCCTGCCGGGCTGGGACGATACCGATGATTATTCCTCCTCCTACCGCCGGCGCGGCACGGCAGGCGGTTACGGCGGTTCCGCTGGCAAGGCGAAAAGCGCCGCCGGCTCCACGCAGGGCAGCGGCGCCCGCAAGACCAACGCCAGCGGCTGGGGCAAGACCAGCTTCAACTGGAGCAGTACGCCCCCCGCACGCTCGACGGTCGGGCGCAGCACGCCGCCGCCCGCGTCCGCCGCGCCCGAGCAAAAGTTCCGCGCCGGGCAGCGCGTGCGCCACCCCAGTTGGGGCGAGGGCCTGGTGATCTCCTCGCGCATCCTCGACGGCGAGGAAACGCTGGACGTGGCCTTTGAGAGCGTGGGCATCAAGCGGTTGATCGCGTCGCTGGCGAAGTTGGTCTTAGTGGAGTAGGAATTAGCTGTTAGCAATTAGCTGTTAGCCATTAGCGGTTGGCAATTTGTAGTGTTTGAAAAATGATCGAGGTGAAGTACAAGACTTCACCTCTTTTTTACTCATGTTTTCTGATACTCAATTTCGCTTCACGGTTTCCAAATACCGCATACCGAATACCGCATACCGGTTCACGACTCACGTATCAACGCATCCCGATTTTCTTACACTCCTCTAATTGAATTCTTGACAAATAAGAGTATAATAGTATGTGATAAACGTCACAAATCAACTGGCTCAGAATAGGAGAACCAGATGAACGCTCAAAACAAACTTCCGCGCGTGGTCATCATTGGCGCCGGATTCGGCGGGCTGAAGGCAGCCCGCGCCCTGGCGGATGCCCCCGTGCAGGTCACGCTGATCGACCGAAACAACTATCACCTGTTCCAGCCGCTGCTCTACCAGGTGGCCAGCGCCGGCGTGGCGCCCTCCGAAATTGCCTACCCGGTGCGCGCGGTCTTCCGCGGGCAAAAGAACCTCGATTTTCAGATGGCCGAGGTGCGCCGCATCGACCTGGCCAACCACCGCCTGTTCACCGACCGCGGCGAGCTGGAGTACGACTACCTGATCCTGGCCGCCGGCGGGCAGACCAATTTCTTCGGCATGCAATCCCTCGAGCACAACGCCTTTGACCTGAAGGAACTGGGCAACGCCGTCGCCATCCGTAACCACGTGCTGCGCCAGTTCGAGCTGGCCGCGCTGGAGCCGGACGCCGAAATCCGCCGCGCGCTGCTGACCTTCGTGGTGGCCGGCGGTGGCCCTACCGGCGTGGAAATGGCCGGCGCGCTCTCCGAATTGATCCGCCTGGTGCTGGCCAAAGACTTCCCGCGCTTGCCGGTGCAGGATGCGCGCGTGCTGCTGTTGGAAGCCGCCGACCGGCTGCTGCCCGCCATGCCCGCCGACCTTTCGGCCGAAACTGCCCGCGCGCTGGGCAAGAAGCAGGTGGAGGTGCGCTTCGGCGCGGCGGTGAGCGGTTACGACGGTTCCGCGGTGGCCCTGCGCGGCGGCGAGCGCATCCCCGCGCGCACGCTCATCTGGGCGGCCGGCGTGCGCGCCGCCGGGCTGGTCGAATCGCTGGGCGTGCCGCTGGCGCGGCAGGGGCGCGTGCCCGTCACGCCCAGCCTGCAACTGCCTGGTCACCCCGAGGTGTTCGTCATTGGCGACGCCGCCTACCTGGAAGACGCCAACGGCCAGGCACTGCCCATGCTCGCGCCGGTGGCCATGCAGCAGGCCGCCTGCGCCGCCGCAAACATCCGCGCGCTCATCCGCGGCGAAACGCCGCAGCCGTTCAGCTACCGCGACCCGGGCAGCATGGCCACCATCGGGCGCAACCGCGCCGTCGCGCAGATCGGGCCGCTCAAGCTGCGCGGCTTTCTGGCCTGGGCGGCCTGGCTGTTCGTCCATCTGGTGCAGATCATCGGTTTTCGCAACCGGCTGGTGGTGCTGGTCAACTGGGCCTGGGATTACATCTTCTACGACCGGGCCGTGCGCCTGATCGGCGAGTGGGAAGACCCTGGAAAATTTGCATCCGAAAAGGCCGGAGTGGGGTAAAATGACAGCAGAGTGATGAGGTAAATTTTGGAATACGAACAAGAATCAGCCAACCTTTATCCGTGCGCCTTTCCGATCAAGGCCATCGGCCATTACGCCGACGACTTCGCCGATATCGTGCTCGAGATTCTGCGGCGCCACGACCCCGAACTGGACGCCGGTACGCTGGAGAAACGCCTGAGCAATGGCGGCCGTTACCTTTCGGTGACGGTCACATTCACCGCGCAAAGCCGCGAGCATCTCGACGCGATCTACGCCGAATTGAAGGGCCACGAGCGGGTGCTCTATTTGATTTAATCTGAGCGGTTCAGCACCAGAGGGAGGCAATCATGAGCCAGCCGGCCACTCCACAAACCTGCTTCATCTGCCGCAAGCACCGCGGCGAGATCGAATCGCCGGGCGGCGCGGTGTATGAAGACGAACTGGTCTATGCCGGGCATGCCTTCATCCCCGACGGCAAGGACGCCGCCTACCTGGGCATGCTGCTGCTGGAGCCCAAACGCCATGCCGCCAACTGGGGCGACCTGACCGACGCCGAAGGCGCGGCGCTGGGGCGCGCCGCGGTGAAACTGGCGCGCGCGCTGGTCGCGGCCTGCAGCGCCGAGCACGTGTATTCTTTCGTGCTGGGGCACAGCATCGACCACCTGCACATGTTCCTCATCCCGCGCTACCCGGATACCCCGCGCGAGTTCTGGGGGCTGAACGTGGACGACTGGCCGGGCGCGCCGCGCGGCGGGATGGAGGAGATCGCGGAGTTGTGTGAGAAGGTGCGCGAGGCGCTGCGGGCAGGCTATATAAACAACCCGGCAGAATAATTTCAGCCGAGATGATGAGGACAAAATCATTTCATTCGTACTGAAATGATTGATGGCAATCATTTCATTGACAATGAAATGATTTGGTTGTTTTTATTGTCACTGCCGCGGCGTGCGCGTCACCGTCGGGGTGATGGTGGCGGTGGGCAGGATGCCGGCGGGATCGAGCGCGGAGACCTTCAGATTGGCGAAACTGACCGAGAGCGAGCCGTTGTTGGCCGCGCGGGCATAAAAGCCCACCCGCCCGCCGGTCAGCATCGGATCGGAGGCCGAGAACTGGAACTTGTCCTCGACAAAGACGCGCAGCTCGCCCCGGTAGGCCCACACGCCCAGCTTGAACGACAGCGGCGGGCGGATCAGGATGGTGGCGGTCCAGTTTTGCACCACCGTGGCGGTGCCGCCCAGCACGCGCTCCAGGCGCAGGTTGCCGGCGCAGTCGGAGAACAGGCGGTAGTAGTCGCCCTCGCTTTGTGCGCGCAGCAGCACGCCAAAACGGTCGTCGCGCCCACACAGCGACGGTTCGACCGTCACCTCAAGGTAAAAATCGCCAAAGTCCGGCGCGGTGCGCAGGCTGTTGAGGGCCACGTTGGGCTGGTTGACGACGATGCTCAGTTTGTTCGCGCCCAGTCCCACCGACCCGGCAGCGTTCTTCTGGGTGGCCCAGTCGGCCGCGTTGGAAAAATCATCCTCCAGCAGCAGCGCACCCACGCCCGGGCGCATGGCCGGAGTGGGTTGCAGTTCCAGCGGCGGCAGTGGCGTGGGCGTGGCGGTGTTGGGGAACCACTGGATGGTGGCGGTGAGGGTGGGCGTGATGGTGGGCGTTTCGGTGGGCAGCGGCGCGGGCGTGGCAAACAGCCCACCGGCGCAGCCGCTGAGCGCCAGCAGCACCGCGAGGCTCAAACCGGCCAGTTGGCGGCGCATGCTCACCCCGGCACGTCCACGACCTGGTCGCGCTCCGGGCCGACCGAAACCTGCCCGATCGGCGCGCCGGCGATCCCGGCCACGCGGCGGATGTAGGCCTGCGCCTCGGCGGGCAGGTCGTCCCAGCGGCGCGCGCCCTGCAGGTCGGCGCTCCAGCCGGGCAACTCTTCGTAAATGGGCTCAAAGGGCGAGAGGTCGGCGGGACCCAGGGGGAGCTGCTCATATTCTTTGCCGTCTGCGCGGTAGGCCGTGCAGACGCGAATCGCATCCAGCCCGCCGAGCACGTCCAGCTTGGTCATCATGATCTCGGTCAGGCCGTTCACGCGCACGGCATAGCGCAGCAGCACGCCGTCCAGCCAGCCGACGCGCCGCGGGCGGCCGGTGGTGGTGCCGAATTCGTCCCAGGGATTGGCGCCGGTGCCGCGCAGGTGCAACTCGGCCGGGCCGGAGACCTCGGTGGGGAAGGGCCCCGCGCCGACGCGCGTCTGGAAGGCTTTGGTCACACCGATGACGCGGCGGATGGGCGCGGCGCCCAGGCCCAGCCCCAGCAGCGCGCCGGCTGCGGTGGGGTAGGAACTGGTGACGTAGGGGTAGGTGCCGGCGTCGAGGTCCAGCAGCGTGCCCTGCGCGCCCTCGGCCAGCACGGCCTGGCCCTGCTTGAGCGCCTGCCAGACCTGCAGGCCGGTATCCGAAACGTACGGGGCCAGCCGGGCGGCAAAGTCATCATATTCGGCGGCCACGGCCCGCGCGTCCAGCGGCTCGGCGCGCAGCGCGGCCAGTTGCAGGTTGGCGGCGGCGATGTGCGCCAGCATTTTCTCGCGGAAGGCGGCGCGGTCGAGCACGTCCTGCAGGCGCAGCCCGCGGCGGGCGGCGCGGTCGGTGTAGGCCGGGCCGATGCCGCGCCCGGTGGTGCCGATCTGCCCGCTGCCGCGCGCCTGCTCCTGCGCACGGTCGAGCGCACGGTGGGCCGGCGTGATCAGGTGCGCCGCGAAGGAGATTTGCAGCCGCCCGGGGCCGATGTCCACGCCGGCGGCGCGCAGCGCCTCCAGCTCGGCAAAGAAAGTGGCCGGGTTGACCACCATGCCGCTGCCCATCACCCCGCGTGTGTGCGCGTGCACCACGCCCGAGGGAATCAGGTGCAGCTTGAAAGTCTGCGCCGCCACGGTCACGGTGTGGCCGGCGTTGTCGCCGCCGTTGAAGCGCGCCACGATGTCGGCCTGGCGGGCCAGCAAATCGACGATGCGGCCCTTGCCTTCGTCGCCCCATTGCGTTCCAACTACGATATCCAGCGGCATGATCTGCTCCCGTTCATGATCGAATAATCGCCTGCTCATTATACCGTTTTTGAGGGGCAGAAAATGCGCCTGCCGGTTTGAGCGATTTTCCGGCTGGAAGGGCGCGCCGGCTGCGCTTATTTTTTAGCCAGCAGGCCGATGATGTCGCCAAAATTGAAGGGAATGGGAACCCTGGTCAGGCCCGAGCGGTTGACCGCCTTGTAGAGGATTGAGTTTTCATATTTGGGCAGCAGCGCGGCGTCGAGCGAGCGGTACTGCCAGACCGGTCCGCATTCCAGGACGGAAAAGCCGGCATTTTTCATCAGCGCCGTCAGGGTGCGGGATGAGAAGTAACTGACGTGCGTGGGCGGGTGGATCATGCGCCATTTTCGGCCGCACAGCCTGGCAAAGGGGCTTTCGATGTCGATGGTGGTCACGTAGCAATAGCCGCCCGGTTTGAGCAGCCGGTACACCTGCCGCATGATTTCTTCCGGGTGGAGCAAATGTTCCAACGTGGCGAACGAAACCACGATGTCGTATTCTTCGGCCGTGCCCAGGCTCAACAGGTCGGCCTGGATGATTTTGTGGCCGTTCTTGCGCGCGAAGGCTGCCGCGTCGTCGCTGATTTCCAGGCCGGTGGCATCGAAATCCTCTTTGGCGATATCGAGGAACAACCCGTACGCGCTGCCGATTTCGAGCAAGCGCGGCTTTTCAACCCGCCCGGGGAACAGCGCGATCAATTTGCGCTCGAACTTGCGGAACGCGAATTTCAGGATATCGCTCTCGGCCAGGTAATCGATGTATTCATCCCCGAAGAAGTAGGATTTGGCGTAGATTTCCCGGGCCTGGTCAAAGGAGAAATCCAAATCCGCCCAGACGTACCCGCAGTTTCCGCATTTCAGTAAACCCGGATGCCAGGCGAATGCCCGGGCCTGACCGCAAATTGAGCACCTTGTTTCCATGATCACCCAATCTTTTGAGGAAGAATAATAAAACCGCGCCCCATCCGCCGCCCGTTCACGGCTGCGCTTCAGGGTTTTCCGGGGACCGCGACTTGATGGATTTAATGATGTAGAGCGGCCGATTTTTAATTTGCTGGAAGATATAGCCGATGTAATAACCAAAAACGCCCAGGCTGATCAAAATGATGGCGTTGCCCAGCAGCGAGGCAAACATCAACGAAGGCCAGCCCGGCGTCAGCAAGTCCGCTTTGTTGGTGATGAAATAGCTGATCACGTACAGAATTTCAGCCAGGGCCAGCACAAGATAAATCAACCCTAAAATAATGGTGATGCGCATCGGCGCCAACGAAAACGAGAAGATGGCGTCGGCGGCCAGCTTGACCATCCTGGCGAGCGAATACTTCGATTGGCCGCCCAGCCGATCGGACGGCCGGTAGGGCAGGATGATGGTTTTGTAGCCCATCCAGGGGATCATGCCGCGCAGGAAGCGGTGGTATTCCGGCATCCGCTTGAGGGAATCGACCGACCGGCGCGACATGAGCCGGAAATCGGCCGTTCCCTCGATCATTTTCACGTTGGAGAAGTGGTTCATCAACGAATAGAAGAAACCCGATGTGGCGCGCTTGACGGCCGGTTCGTTGCCGGGCTCCCGTTTGGTCTGGATGATGTCGTACTCGTCATTGTTGACGTACAGGCGAATTAGTTCCGGGATCAGTTCGGGTGGGTGCTGCCCGTCGCCGTCCAGCGAAATCACGGCGTCGCCCCGGGCCGCGTCCAGCCCCGCCGAGAGGGCGGCCTGGTGGCCAAAGTTGCGGCTGAACTCGATGATGGTCACGCGGCCGTCATCCCTGGCAATTTCCTCCAGCAGCGCGGCAGTCCGGTCGGACGAACCGTCATCAATGAAGTATAAAAAAAATTGATAGGGCAGGTTCGAAATCGCAGCGGAAAGATTCTTATAGAATTCCCGGATGACTTTTTCTTCATTGAAAAACGGAACAACGATTCCAATGCTCTGGATCTGTCTTTCGGATTGAGGATCCATCATCAGTCCCCGGGAATTTCTGTAAATACAATTTTGGGAGTGGCGGGCGTGCGCGCGTTGAAATGCCATTATAGCGGTGATTGAACCGTCCGTCAATTTTCCGAAGCCGCAGCTGGCTGCTATAATCGAGCTTAATGCGTTAAAATATGCTTAAATGTGAATTTGGGATGAGAAATGCTATGTCAGCCTGATGAGGTGCAGCAACCGAAGAGACTCGCATTTATCAATAGCGAAACAGACCCTTCTTTTTCCAAAATTGATATCCCGAATTGACGTTTATAAAACGGTATGATTCGGTGCATCAGCTTGTTGAATGAAATTTCGTCTGTGAACTTAAACGCAATTATCTAGATCTGCCGATCAAATAAATGAACCTGGAGGGCATCCAACATCAATGAAAAATAAAAAGAATTTTTCAAGATGGGCCACGCTTATTTTTTACCCGGTCATTGGTCTGGCCGGGGTCTTTGCCTTAAATTACAGTATGGCCATCCAACCCTGGGGAGGAAGCGATACCGCTGTTTATTTTAATATGGCTCAGAATATCGCTGCTGGACATGGTTTTGTAACCAATTATCCTTCAGGCAATTTATCCTTTGTTGGATTACATCCTCCGTTTTTTTCCATTGTGTTGTCCTTATTCGTTAAATGTAACTGCTCAGACCCCCTCCGCTAGAGCGGGGAGGAAATCTGGGATATAGGGT
>CALMIB010000270.1 GCA_937863945.1 uncultured Longilinea sp. | reverse complement strand
GGCCAGGCCGCCACAAGTGCCCAGGTTGATCACCAATCCGGGCCGCCATTGTTCCAACGCCCACTGCACCGAAGCCGCCGCTGCGATCTTTCCCCATCCACCATGCACAAAAACCACCCGGTGGTCTTGAATGCTGGTTTCAAACCACTCGCCGAATGGTCCGGCGTGCGCCGAAACGGTTGTAAATCCATCGCGAACAGCGCGCCATTCCGACTGGGCTGAAATGATCACCACGACGGGCATTTCATTCATTGTCAGACTTTGCGGCAGGCTGATTTTCCCGCCAGGAAATATTGTACCGGGCCAGTAGATCGATCAGCATGTGCCGACCCTGCCCAAAACGGCCTTGTTTGCTCACCGGGCCGCGCAGCGCCGTCCGCCACACCATATCGGCGACATCCAGCGCGGAATTGGGCCGTCCCAACTGGCGCGCATTGCGCGCGCGCTGCTTAAACAGCGCTCCGCCGTCTGCCGTGAGGTGAGCCAGCGTTTCCAGCATTTCAAGCGGAGATTCAATCATATCCGCCGCGCCGTTTTTCACCACGTAATCGCGGTTGCCTTCCTCCTGGCCCGGGATGACATCCACCAGTAGCATCGGCAGCCCGGCCGCCAGCGATTCGGTCACGACCAGACCGCCCGCCTTGCAAATGATCGCATCCGCGGCCAGCATGAATTCCGACATGTCGGTGACAAAGTTGTACACATGTGCGGGCACGTGCCAATCGACCGCCTGAAGCTGCGCGTACAACTCGTCATCCTTGCCGGCGACCGCCACAATTTGCATCGGGCGGCCGAAATGATTGACTACGTTCAGGTTTTCCAGCAATTGATCCACCCGCCGGCTGCCAACTGCCAGCACGGTTCGCAATTTTGGATCCCAGCCCAGTTTTTTGCGCAGTTCCTTCTTGGCCGGATGCCTGCCGGAAAACGCGGGTGAAACCGGGATGCCGGTGATGTGGATTTTATTCTGGGCAATTCCGTTGCTCACCGCCAGATCATGGACTTCCATCGTCGGCACCATGCACACATCCACGCCCGGCGAAAACCAGATGCGGTGCACGGTCACCAGGTCGGTCACAACCAACGTCAGGGGCACGTAATACCGATTAAGTTTAAAATAGTTGGTCAGCGGTGCCTGAAAGAGCGGATAAGTTGAGACAATCGCATCCGGCTTCTCGACACAAATCAAATCGCGCATGATTTCATACAACCCAAGCGTGAGCACGTTTTCCAAGAGCAGGCTGGGGATTTCATTATCGCTGGCTTCATAGCTCAGTTTATACAGATCGGGCGACAGGCGCAGGATACGGTCGTAATCCGCGCCTGAATCGCGCAGGTAAAACGGTGCGCGGCGGTCTTCCAGCGGGTTGATAATCTTGATTTCACACTTATCGCCGTATTTTTGTTGCAACGCCGCGGCAACTGCGTTGGCAGCGCTGCGGTGACCAAAACCGGCGTCAGCAGTCAAAATCACGATACGTTTTTTTTCTTCCATAAACTCCTCGGATTGTGCAATTCGCTTGCGATCAAAACATTCCGGTAAGATAATGCGCCACCAATTGCAAGGCTTGTTGCGCCGAAGCGGCCTTATTACCGGCGCGGTCAAACGGCCAGATAAATTGCCAGGCCCAGTCACCGTCCGGTGTACTCAGGGCAATCCATACCAGCCCAACAGGTTTCTCCGCTGTTCCGCCGCCCGGCCCGGCAATCCCGGTGACCGACAGGCCAATCACCGCATCGGACGGCGTCTCATCCACCATTGCCTGGCGCACCCCGCGCGCCATCTCCAGCGCGGTTTCGCGGCTGACGGCGCCGAAGGTTTGCAGTGTTTCAGCGCGCACGCCCAGCAAACGCCGTTTGGCTTCAAAGGCATAGGCAGTCACGCTGCCCAGGTAATAGTCAGAAGCGCCGGGCACGTCCGTCAGCCGGTGACCGATCAACCCGCCCGTGCAGGATTCCGCCACCGCCAGCTTGATGCCCCGCTGGCGCAGCAATTCACCCACCACCACCTCAAGCGCTTTTTCCACAAACACCTCTTATCAAAGGGTCTGTACCGATTATACTCTTCCAGGTACTCCCTTTGCATAGGCGGGTATATAATAGCCGGTAGATCATGAAAAAACTCTTACCCACAGGATGACAAGCGCAATGGTTCAAGCAACCTATCATTTTCCCGATGGATTTCTCTGGGGCACTGCAACAGCCGCGCATCAGGTGGAAGGCGGCAATGATAATAATAATTGGTCCCGCTGGGAGGCCGAGCCTGGCCACATTCTCAACGGCGACCGTTCCGGCTCAGCCTGCGATTGGTGGCGCGGGCGCTGGAAGGAAGACCTGGACCGGGCAGCCGAGACCGGCCAGAACGCGCACCGCCTTTCCATCGAATGGAGCCGGGTTCAACCCGCACCGGACCGCTGGGACGAAGATGCGCTCGACCATTATCGCGAGATCATCCGCGGAATGCGCGCCCGCGGGCTCACGCCTATGGTAACCCTGCATCACTTCACCGACCCTCTCTGGTTTTATGATCAGGGCGGCTGGGAACAGGAAGCTGCGCCGGCGTTGTTCGAGCAATTCGCGCTGCGAGCCGTTGAGGCTTTTAAAGAAATGGTCAACCTGTGGGTAACAGTCAACGAACCCAACGTTTACGTCTTCAGCGGATACATGGGAAAGGATTTCCCGCCGGGCAAGAGCGATACGAATGCCGCGTTTGCCGTGATGCGCAACCTCATCCGCGGTCACGCCGCAGCCTATCGTGCGATCAAACGGGTTCAAAAAAATTCAAGCGTGGGATTCGCGCTCAATTATCGCAGCATCAAGCCGGCATCCGCCTCGCCCTTCGACCACGCTCTGGCTAAATTCGCCCACAACTCTTTCAACGACAGCTTTGCCCGCACGCTGCAGACCGGCGTGTTGCGCTTCTCAGCAAAACGTGCAGCCATTCCCGAAGCGCTGGGCACGCAGGATTACCTTGGCGTCAACTACTACACCCGCGACCTGGTCCGCTTTGCCCCCCTGGCCCGCAAAGATATGTTCGTGAAACGCGCTTTTCCCCCCGGCGCTGAGCTCAGCCCCAATGGATTTATCGCCAACGTGCCCGATGGCCTGTTTGAAGCCTTGCACTGGGCCAGCCAGTACAACTTACCTATCTACATTACTGAAAACGGCATAGAAGACTCCACCGATGAATTGCGCCCACGTTACCTGGTGGAGCATCTCCACCAGGTCTGGCGTGCCGTCAATTTTACCTACCCGGTTCGGGGCTATTTCCACTGGTCGCTGGTGGATAACTTCGAATGGGAACGCGGCTGGTCGCAGCGTTTCGGGTTGTGGGGACTGGATGTGCAGACTCAGGCGCGCATTCGCCGCCGCAGCGTGGATGTGTATGCCGAAATTTGCCGGCAAAACGCCATCTCCGCCGAGATGGTCCAACGTTACGCACCCGAATCCTTCGACCGGCTTTTCCCGGATCGATAAATACGTTCCACCGCCCTGTCCCCTGTCCAACCGCGCCTGGCGAATCCAGAGTGCAACGGTTGACAGGGGGCATTTTTTACGGCTATACTGTTTTCAGGCGCCGTATCGAGCTGAAATCTGGCTGTTGTCGGCTCTCACGGCCTAAACGCAGCCACGCTTTATAACTATTTCGAAATCATTTCTCCAAAGCGAACGAATCCGCTCCATCCACCCGATGCGAGCCTCGCGCGGCGCCGAGGAGGAAACCTTGCACATTGCACTGCTCCACTATGCTGCTCCGCCGGTTGTGGGCGGGGTGGAAACCGTTATTGGCCATCAAGCCCAACAATTAAATCGCGCCGGCCATAATGTCCGCATTCTGGCCGGGCGCGGAGAAACCTGGGATGACCACATCCCGGTGAGCATTCTGCCGTTATTGGATTCGCGCCACCCGGACATCCTCAAGGCCAAAGCCAGCCTGGACGCGGGACAGGTACCGGATGATTTTGACGATCTTGTGAATCGCATCCAGGAGGATTTGATCCAGGCATTAAACGATTGTGAGATCCTCATCGCGCACAACGTGCTCTCGCTGCACAAGAATCTCGCTCTGACCGCCGCCCTTTACCGCATCAGTCAGGAAACCTCTCAACCCCGTCTGATCGCCTGGCACCACGACCCTGCCTGGACATCACCGCGTTACCAGCCGGAATTGCACGATGGTTACCCGTGGGACTTGTTGCGCACCGCCTGGCCTAACGTTCGCCAGGTGACCATCTCGGAAGCGCGTCAGACAGAGATTGCCCGGCTGTTCAAGATTGCCCCCAGCGAAATCGACGTCATTCCTGCCGGGCTTGACCTGGCCGATTTTTTCAACCTGCACCAGGATACACAGCATTTGGCCGAAAAATTACCACTTTACAGCAGCGGCCCTATTCTATTGACCCCGGTACGCCTGACGCGCCGCAAGAATATCGAGCTGGCGCTGGCTACCCTGGCTGAATTGAAGCCTGCCTATCCGGCCGCGGCATTGATCGTCACCGGGCCGCCCGGCGCCCACAACCCCACCAATGCCGATTATTTCAATGAATTGCGCAAACTGCGCGCTGATCTGCATTTGCAGGATTCGGCGCACTTGCTGGCAGAGTTTTTCCCGGAGGGTTTGCCGGAAACCAGCGTCCCGGATTATTACCGCCTGTGCGACTTGCTCTTCCTGCCCAGCCGCGAGGAAGGCTTTGGCATCCCCATCCTGGAAGCCGGCCTGACAGGCATGCCGATCTTCTGCAGCGATCTGCCGGCGCTTCGCTCATTGGCGGGTAGCCGGGCGAATTATTTCCACCCGGATGATTCACCCAGACAAATCGCCGGAATGATCGATGCGTACATCCAGTCGAATCCGGTCGCGCAATTGCGCATGCAGGTTCGTCAGCATTTTAGTTGGGAAAGCATTTACCAGGAGCAAATTGCTCCATTGCTGCAGGAGTTAACATGACTTTACCTTCACGACATATCTTCCGGCCATTTCAACAGGTCGTCATCCCCGTTATCCCTGGTGCGGACAGCACGATCACCATTGAACTGGCCCGTCAACTGGGAGGAAAGATACACCTGGTAGGGCTGATCCGCGTTGCACCCGAATCATCCATTTCCGCCGAAGCGCGCACGGCCCGCCAACTGCGCAAGCGCCTGCAAAAACTGCGCAGTGAATTGCCAGATTCTGCTCCATCGCGCATTTTTGTCGCGCACGATCCGTGGGCTGAGCTGCAAACCGCGCTGTCAGGTGGGCCGATCGAATTGATCCTGCTGGATTATCCCCGAACCTGTACCGGTCTGGGAAAATCTTTGGCCGAATTGATGAATAATCCGGCCTGCGA
>CALMIB010000269.1 GCA_937863945.1 uncultured Longilinea sp. | reverse complement strand
GTGCCCTGGACCGGGCAGGCCCATGTTTGTCTCGCGGGCACGGCAAATCATGGGGGTGAATGGCGGCCGATGTCTGCACAGCCGTGCCCCGACCGGTGTTTCGGGCCGGGGTGGGATGTAGGGGCACGGCGACAAATATCAAATCAACGCGGGTACAGATGGTTTAGCCGTGCCCTGGGACGTATCTGCTAATAGCTAAAAGCTAATCGCCCACAACGAATTTAATTGCCGGCGATTCGGCCACATTGCCGGCCAGGTCCTCGGCCTTCACCACCAGCGAATGGTTCCCCGCAATGGCCGTCCAGGGCAGCGAGTAGGGCGCTTCGGTGCGCTCGCCGATTTTGACGCCGTCGAGCCACCAGCTCACCCGTTTCACACCCACCCCGTCGCTCACCTCGGCCTGCAGCACCGCCAGGTCGCCCGCTTCCAGCGTCTGCCCGGGCAGCGGGGACGCGCTGCGCGCCAGCGGGGGCGTGTTATCCACGGTCACCTGCGCCACGGCCACCTCCACGCTCTGATCGGCGCGCACCACCACCAGGCGCAGCGCGTACAGCCCGTCGGGCGCGCGGGTGGTGTCCCATTCGCCCAGCAGCCCGGCCGAAACGGGCGCAGTGCCCTCGCCGATCTGCAGCCAGGTGGTTGGGTTGATGCCCTGCCCGGCCTGCATGCGGAAGCTGGCGAAGCCCGCCCCGCCGGCCGTGCCGCGCACGCGCACCACCCCGCGCACCGAACTGAACAAGGGCGGCTGCGTGATGTTCACCGCCGCGCCCGCCGCCGGCACCTGGATGGTGTCGTACTCCTCCGGCGGGCGCGGAATCTGCGCCTCGAAGGCCCATTCCTGCGCGCTGGGCGGCACGATCAAAAAGGTCTGCTCGATGACCTGCGCGGGCGGCGTGAAGACGGTCGCCAGCCGGCCGGTTTCGCGGTTGATCTGGTAGGTGCGGTAGAGCGTGTCGGCGGCGGCCGGTTCGTTGCCGTTCAAAAACAACTCGCTGACCACGTTGGGGCAGGCGGCGGTCGGCAGCGCGCCGGAGGGGTCGCACACGTCCACGCGGCTCAGGCCGGCCGGCTGGGTCCAATCCTGCGAAGGCAGCCCGCGGTGGGCATATTGCATCAGCGCGTGCCACAGCCCGGCCGCGGCCAGCGGATCGATGGAGACATCCTCCCCGGCGGGCAGGCCCAGCCACACCGCGCTCAGCCGCTGCGGGGTGTAGCCCACCGCCCAGGCATTCAGCCCGTCGGCGGTCTGGCCGGTTTTTGCCCCGGCCGGGCGGCCGATTTCCAGCGGGTTGGGGTAGCCCAGCGAGGGCCAGCGCGCGGCCTCGTCGGATAACACATCGTGCACCAGGTAGGCCAGCGCCGCGCTCAGCGCGGTCTGCGAGCGGGCCGCGGGCGCGGCAATGCCGCCCTGCCCGGAAAGATCTTCCACCGAGCGCACCAGCACCGGCTGCAGCGAACTGGAGCCGGCCTGGCTGACGCCGTATTCCATGCCCAGCGTGGCAAAAGCGCCGTAGGCCTGGGCCAGTTGCAGCAAATTGGCGCCGCCGCCCGCGTAGAGCAGCGCGCCGGGTTCGCGGGCACCTTCCACGCCGCTCAGGCCCAGCGCGGCCGCCGAGCGCCACACCGCGGTCGCGCCGATCTGGTCGATGAGCTGGCTGAGCGGCACCAGGTAGTCGTTGGCCAGCGCGGTGCGCAGCCGCTGCGGGCCGTGATAGGCGCCGTCGGGGTTGCCCTCCAATCCAATCGCCGCCGGGCGGCTGGCGGGCACATCCCACACCAGGCTGGCCGGGCTGTAACCGCGCACGAAGGCCGCCACCGCCGCGAACGGGCTGAGCAGCGAGCCGGGCGGATGGTCGCCCAGCGTGCTGGTTTCGGCGCTGCGCGTCGATTCGCCCACCAGCGCCAGCACCTCGCCGGTGGCGGGGTCGGTGACCAGCGCCGATCCGGTCAGCGACGCGGGCAATGCCGTGCCGCCGGGGGTGAAGGCTGGCAGCAGCAGCGAGGCCTGGCATTCGGCCCCACCGGGCAGGCTGGCCTGCGGCGCGCGGCCCTGCAGGCGGGCCAACTGCGTGCGCAGCGCGCAGGAGACCTGCAATTGCAGGTCGTAATCCAGGCTGGTGAGGATGCGCAGCCCGCCGCGTTCCAGCCGCTCGCGCCCGTACAGGCCGGCGAGCTGGTTGATGGCCAGGCGCGTGAAGGCCTGCGCGGTGGGGTTGGGCGGGTCGAGCGGCTCGCGGAAGGTCAGTTCCTCCCGCCGGGCCTGCTCGTAATCTTCCTGTGAAATGGCGCCCTGTGCGAACAGTCGTCCGAGCACTTCCTGCTGTTTCTCCAGCGCGGCGGCCGGCGCGTCGATGGGGTTGAGCGCGGGCGCTTCCAGCGCGGCGGCCAGCAGCGCGCTCTCGGCCAGGTCGAGCTGGCTGCCGGGCTTGCCCAGGTACAATCGCGCGGCGGAATCGACGCCGTAGGCCAGGTGGCCGAAGGAGGCGCTGTTGAGGTACCACTCCAGCACCTGCGCGCGGCCGTATTGCGCCGTGACCTGCGCGGCAAGCAGGCGCATGCGCAGCGCGCGGCGCGCCCCGGCGGGCTCGCCGCCCAGCAGCAGGTCGCTCACCAGTCGCTCGGCCAGCGTGCGCGGCTCGGGGTCCATCAGGCTGCCCGGCCGGAAGCCAGGGTTTTGCCAGAATCCGGGCTCGTGCAGCACCAGCACGGTTTGCGTGAAGATCGGGCTGATCGGGTCGGACTGCTGCGGGTCGATGGGCAGCATACCGCGCGGCACGCCGGGGTTCTCCAGCGTCAGCAGCAGGTGCTCGCCGGTGCGGTCATAGATGCGCGTGGGCTCCAGCAGCGCGCCGGTTTCGGGGTCCAGCCAGGCGGGCAGTTGACTGACCGGCGGCAGATCGGTGGTGAGGCTGGCATAGGCGATGCCCAGGCCGATCAGCGCGGCCATCAGCGCCAGGGTCAGCAGGCTGCCCAGCCCAAAGGCCAGGCCGCCTGCGCGCCGGGCAGGTGCGGCGCGCCGTTCGCGCAAGCGGCGGCGGCGGCGTCTGACCAGCAGGGAGATGGGTTGTGGTCGCACGGCGGGCCGGGTTACGGGGCGGTGGTTCCGCCCGGTTTGGGTGTGGGGGTGGCGCTGGCGCGCGGTGTGGGCGTGGCGCTGACGCGGCGCGTGGCCGAAGCCCGCGGCGACGGCGAGGGCGTGGGCGAGATGATCAAATCCATGCGTGCGCGGACATCCTCCAGCCAGGCCTCCGGGACCAGCCCGGCGGGCATTTTCAGCAGCGCGCGGAAATCGCGCAGCGCGGCGGTCATGCTGCCGTATTCGTGCTGGGCGATGCCGCGGTAGTAATACACCTGCGCCAGGTCGGCATCGGAGCGCGACAGGTTTTCGCTGGCTTCAAACAGCGCGAAGGCTTCCCTGGTGGCGTTCACCTTCAGGTCGGCGCGGGCCAGCGCCAGGTTGGCGGCGAACGAGTCCATGTTGATCACGTAAGCGTTGGAAAGGTCGCGGCGCGCCTGCTCGTATTCTTCCAGTTCCAGGTGGACCAGCCCGCGCTGGTAGAGCGCCTCGAAGGATTCGTCGTCCAGCGCCACGGCGCGGTCGAGCGTTTCGAGCGCCAGCGTGTACTCGCCCTGTCCGGCGTAGGCCGCGCCCAGCCAGGCCAGCGCTTCGGCATCGGGATTGGCATATTGAATGTAGATCTGCAGCGGCTCGAGCGATTCTTCGTACTGGCCGTCCAGTTGCAGCGCGCGGCCCAGCAGCTTGTAGGCCGGCAGGCTGGCCGGGTTGCGTTCGATTCCCGCGCGCAGCGCGTCGGCCGCCTCAGCGGGCAAGCCCTGCGCCAGCAGCACTTCGCCGCGCAACAGGTCCACCTCGGGCGAATCGGGCAGCAGCAGGGCGGCCTCGTCCAGCGCGGCGCCGGCTTCCTCCAGCCGTCCGGGTTGAAGACGGTCCAGGCGGGCTGTTTCCAGGAAGACCTCGCCCAGCAGCGGGTCGAGCGCGGCGGCCTTCTCCAGGTCGGCGCGGATCGAATCGGCGTAGGCGCGCGGGGCTTCGGCCAGGCGCAGGCGCGCGCGCCCCAGGTAAGCCGGGGCGAAACTGGCGGATTTTTCGATGGCCGTGTTGTAAGCCTCCAGCGCTTCCTCGGGGTTGCCCGCCTGGCGCTGCGCTTCGCCGATGAAGTAATACAGGTCGGGCGCGTCCGGTTCGACCGCGACAACCTGATCAAAGTAGCTGATGGCGCCGGCCCATTCGCCGCGCTCGTAGGCGCGCACGGCCGAGCGGTAGGCCTCGGTGCGCGGGTGCGGGGTCTGGGCATACAGCGGCGTGGGAGAGAGTTGCAGGTTGCCCCACGGCGGGGTGGGCGTGGGGGTGATGCCGCGCCCGGGCAGGGCCGTCTGGGTGGGCAGCGCCGTGGCCGTGGCGTTGACGATGAACACGCCCGACGGGCCGCTCTGCTGGGCTTTGGGCCGCAGCAGCCGGCCGGCGCCAAAGGCCGCGCCGGCGATCAGCATCACCACCAGCACCGCGCCGGCCGCATACAGCGCGATCGACCGCCAGGCTTTGGCGGCCAGTTGCTTCTGCTCTTCGGCTTCTTTTAATAGCGAGGGCTGCCAGTTGCGCTTCTGGGCCGAATAGGGCACCACCAGGCTGTCATCCACGGGCAGCTCGCCCAGCACGATCAGCCCGCGGCGGGCCATCACGTTTTGCGGGTCCAGGCGCAGGGCCTCCTTCAGGCAGAAGACGCGCTCCTTGGGGCTGTCGACCACCGTGCTCATCCACACCCAGTAATCGACGCGCGAGGGGTTGAGCTTGATCAGGCGCGCCAGCAGGTCGCGCGCGCGGTTGCGGTCGCGTTGCTTGAGGGCGGAAAAGGCTTCGTGCGCCATTTTTTCTTCGGGCGTGGGCATAGGCAAAGTGTAGCACAGGCGCGGATGGCGGGCAAGCGCGGGCCGGGCGGGCGGGGTTGACAGTTTAGTAAGGAGGAAGAAGATTCACCACGGAGGCATTATGCCCGTAAGGGTACGGAGGACACGGAGAAGAGAAGAAGAGGGAGAGAAGAAGAAGATGATGAAGAAGATGAAGAAGAATTGCTGATTTTCGATTGAAAAGAGCGGAGAGATGGCTGAGTAAGGGCATGTCACTTCTCTCGCCTCGCCCATACCGTCTTGTCGCTGCGCACGCCCCACGCATCACCGCATCAACGAATACCGCATACCGTTTCCTTTTCTCCTACACGAATTTTCACCAAATCCCTTGACTCTTTTTGGGTTCTGCATATAATTAGCGAGCTGTCAGAAACAAGGCAGCCCGGTCGCAGAAATCCGACCGCTAAAAATCGAAAACGACCGCAAAGCAAGGCCCGGCGCCGATGAGCAAGCGATAACATCGGCGAAAATTACGCAAAATAGGGTCTTGACAAGCCACAGACTTTGAGCTAGAATTAAGCTCCTGACTGAGAACGGATTTAGCGCAAGCAAATCCATCAAAACAGAATAGTCGTGGCAGAAGCGCCGAAAGACATCGCTGTGAGAGCCGGTGTTGACCAGAGGAATACGAAGGGAAACATCGGTTTTTTGCGCCTTTTTCCCGGCCGGTCGCGACGAAGAACAGCAGAACCTTAACAACTGAAGAGTGATAGGAAAGCGAGCCCTTGAGAGAGGAAG
>CALMIB010000268.1 GCA_937863945.1 uncultured Longilinea sp. | reverse complement strand
CAACGCGCCGCGATGGGCAGCGCCGCCCCCAGCGACAGGCGGTTGCTCAGCCGCGCCAGCGCCTCCAGCCCGGCCAGGATGCGCGCCTCAGATTTTTCTCCCATGCCGGGCAGGCTGCGCAGTCGGCCTTCCCGCGCCGCGGCTTCCAGCTCGCCCAGCGAAGTGATGCCGCCCTGTTTCCAGAACATGGCCGCCTTCTTGGGCCCCACGTCCGGCACTTTGAGTAAATCCACCAGCGTGGACGGCACTTCCTGCTCCAGCTTTTCCAGGAAGCCCAGGCGGCCGGTAGTCAGCAGTTCATCGATCTTCTCAGCAATCGCCTTGCCCACCCCGGGGATTTCCAACAGCTTTCCATCGCGCTGCACGGCCTGCACATCTGCACCCAGGTTGCGGATGCTATCGGCTGCTTTGCGGTAAGCCAGGGTTTTATAGATGATCTCGCCCTTGATCTCGGAGAGATCGGCGATGCGGTCAAAAACGGCAGCTATTTCTTCGTTGTTCATGAAAATATTATACACAGTCGGCAAAGCGGAGATTTCATGTAGAATAATCTTATGCACACAGAAGAGAACCTGGCGTTGTTTCAATCAATCGTCCAGCCCACCCTGCTGCTGGACGAGCGGCGCGCAAAAGCCAACATCGCGTTCATGGCCGCCAAAGCTCAAAAAGCCGGCGTGCGCTTCAGGCCGCACTTTAAAACCCACCAATCCGCCGAAATCGGCGAATGGTTTCGACCGCACGGCGTGGATGCAATCACAGTTTCCTCCGTGGAAATGGCCGCCTACTTTGCCGCACACGGCTGGCTGGATATCACCATCGCGTTTCCGGTCAACCTGCGCCAGATCGACGCCCTGAATGACCTGGCGCGCCGCGTCCGTCTGGGATTGCTGGTCGAATCCGCGCACAGCGCGGCCTTCCTGGCCGCCCACCTGAACGCGCCGGCCGACGTGTGGATCAAGATTGACGTCGGCGCGGGGCGCACCGGTTTGCCCTGGGACCACCCCGAGCGGCTGCTGCCCATCGTGGAAGCCATTCGCGCGACCCCATGCCTGTGTTTGCGCGGCTTGCTCACGCACGCCGGACATACTTACGGCGCGGGATCTGCCACCGCCGTCCGGCGAATCTACACAGACACGCTGCACCGCCTGGAAAGTCCGCTGGCCCTGCTCCAGCAAGCTTCCGGGCGGGAACTGGAAATTTCAGTCGGCGACACGCCTGCCTGTACGCTGGTCGATGACCTGAGCGGCGTGGATGAGATCCGTCCGGGCAATTTCATCTTCTACGACGCCGAGCAATACCTGTGGAGCACCTGCCGCGCCGGCCAGATTGCGGTTGCCGTGGCCTGCCCGGTCGTGGCAGTCCACCCTGAGCGGGAAACCGTGGTCGTTTACGGCGGAGCAATCCATTTCAACAAGGATTTCACCACCTACCAGGGCCAACGCGCCTACGGGCTGGCGGCCTTGCCCACCGCGCAGGGCTGGGGCGAACCGCTGGAAGGGGCGTATGTCAGTGCGCTCTCCCAGGAACACGGGCTGGTGCGCGTGCCCCGAGCCTGGTTGGACTCGATCAAGGTGGGCGGACTGCTGGTGATCCTGCCGGCGCATTCCTGCCTGGCCGTCACCGCCCTGCGCCGCTACCTCAGCCTGGACGGTCGCGTCATCACCACGATGACCGCATAAAAAAACCGCGCGGGAGCACCGCGCGGCCGTTCAGCATATATTTTCCGGGTCACATAATGTACAGCGGCACCGGCGTAAAGACCAGGATGAACACCAGCAGTCCCAACCCGGCCAGCCATTTGCGCTTGGTGTCCAGCGTGGTGATCTGATCCAGCGGTTCGGCATACGAGCGCCCCACCAGGAAGAAGATTAACATGGCCCACAGCCACCAGCCGTTCCAGAAGAAGCCCAGCGCGGCCAGGAATACCAGGATGACCGGTAAGATGCGCCGGGAGGTTTTCTGACCAAACAGCACGTAGAGCAAATGGCCGCCGTCGAGCTGCCCGGCCGGGATGAGATTCATCGCCGTCACCAGCAGCCCGGCCCAGCCGGCCCAGGCCACCGGATGCACGTTCACATCCACCCCGCCGTAGGGCAGCGGCTGAGCCGTTAGAAAATAACGCAGCCAGTAAACTACCGGCGAAAGGTCGCCGTAAGTGGCCGGCGCCGGCAGCATCTGGCCAAAGCGCAGGTACTTCAGCAGCAGGTAGAGGATGGAGTTGCCTTCCATCATGTTGCCCATCAGCGGATCGGCGCCCGGCGCAGCAGGCAGCGGGTTGATCTGTGAGAGCGAAAGCCCGATGAAAAGCACCGGGATGGCCACGCCCAGCCCGGCCAACGGCCCGGCAATGGCAATATCCAGCAGTTGTCGGCGGTTGCGCGGCAGTTCCTTCATATTGATGAACGCGCCCATCGTGCCGAACGGGCTGAAGGGCCAGGGCATGGGAATGAAATACGGCAAACTGACATGGATGTTGTGCATGCGGGCCGCAAAATAGTGTCCAAACTCATGCGCCGCCAGTATGGCCAGCATGCTGACCGCGAACGGCCAACCGGCCTTCAGGAACTCCAGAACCAGCGCCACGGGCTCTTCAGGCAGCTCGCCGGTGATCCCCAGAATCCCGCCGGTATAGATCACGCTGACCAGGGTCAGGATGAACATGAGCATGTTGACCGCCGGATTGGCCGGTTTGATCGTCGTCGGCACGCCGCGCACCAGGTAAACCGCCTGACGGCCGTCATCCCAGCGGAACAGCGGCGTCAGGCCGTAAGGGCTTAACCATTCGGCCAGTTGGGCATGCGCCCCGGCGGAATCCGCCGCCAGCAGGCGCCCGTGGTAACGCACCACGTAATCCCGCTCGTCGTGACCGATGGTAATGTCTTCGATATAAAAAATGCGCCTCACAAGCGCATCCAGCAACTCAAAATCCACTTCGGGGGACGTTTCCATGTTTGGTTCTCCTGGTTACCTCCTTGCAAACCGATATTCACCTATCGACCAGGCAGGAATGGATGGGAGTCGAACCCACCACGGCCCGCAACGCGACCCGTCACCGGTTTTGAAGACCGGGGAGCCCACCGGAACTCATCCACTCCCATCGTTAAGCATACCTTACCCGGTTAACTTTGTAAAGGAGAAAGCGCGGTCGTTGAACCGCGCCTTAATCATGCCGGCCGGCGGATTCACCCGCTTATATAATGGGCCCGAAAATTCTTTTGACCCATGCAGAAATTACATCAACGTTGTCAATCAGCAAAAACACGCCGATGATGAACAGCAGGATCAACGAAATCGCCAGGATCGCGCCGGAAGCGCTGGTGGCATATTTGAACAGGATCTTGATAATGACCAAAACAATGATCACCGCCGCCGCGAAAATCAACAAATACGACAGCCAGGTTGGAATATTCGACGGCATAAAGGGAATGGGGGGGAGGTATGGAAGTCGCATAAGTGCATCCTTATTGGTATCGTTCGGG
>CALMIB010000267.1 GCA_937863945.1 uncultured Longilinea sp. | reverse complement strand
AATGGCATACCTGGGTTTGAGCATCGCCATCTGCAGAATTTCGGCGCGTTTTTTCTCGCCACCGGAAAAGCCATCATTCAGGTAACGCCCCGCAAATGCCGGATCCATCTTCAGGTATGCCATTTTTTCTTTAAGCATTTTGCGAAATTCGGGGATCGCAACGCCTTTGTCTTCGGGATTTTCGGCGCGCCGCCGCGCGTTGACCGCAGACCGCAGGAAATTGGCAACGGTCACACCGGGAATGGCAACGGGATATTGAAACGCCAAAAAAATGCCCAGGCGGGAACGCTCGTCCGGGTTCAAGTCGAGGATGTTGGTGTCTTCAATCCACACCTCTCCGCTGGTCACTTCATAAGAAGGATGCCCCATCAACGTATAAGCCAGGGTCGACTTCCCCGTTCCATTTGGGCCCATGATTGCGTGGACCTCGCCCTGTGGAAGGGTCAGGGTCAGGCCCTTCAAGATCTCTTTGCCGTCAATGCTTACATGCAAATTCCGAATGATCAAATCCGACATGGATGTGAAACTCCTTCGATTGATTTCTGCCACCAGTTCTTACGATCAGCCCAATTACATGAGCAGACCCGATTATAGCACACGCAACTAAAAGGGTCAATATTTAATATAAATTTCTTATTTATTGTAGAATACCTCTTGCGGACCAAATCATAACAGGCCGCATTCTTCCGAAAGCAATCCGCACGAATGAAAGGCTCAAGATAAACTCATCACACATCCCCGCATGGAAACAAAAATTTCCAGGATTGAATATTTAGGATAAAAATCTAATATATTGACATATTTCATTTCGCCATGTTATACTGATACTGATGAATAAAAGCAGGAAAAGCTAAAGCTAAAATGAAAAGCACCCGGGAACGAATCCTTCAAACCCTGTTGGCAAATCCACGCGCCACCATCAGCGACCTGGCTGAAGCGGTTGGCATTAATGTCATTTCCGTGCGGCATCACATCAGCAGCCTGCAGGCTGAAGGCCTGGTTGCCGCGGAAGAAGAGCGACATGGAGTTGGCCGGCCTCGGCTGGTGTATATGTTAACCGAACAAGGCCTGGAGCGTTTTCCCACCCGCTATTTGCGCTTGACAAACCGTTTGCTGGACCAAATGAAGGAAACCCTTCCGGCGCCGGTGGTCAATAAGATATTTACTGAAATGGCTGTGGACCTGGCCTCAAGCGTCAAGCGTGAAGCCCGCGCCATGAATATAGAAGAACGGTTGGATTTGATCCAGAGGCTTCTGGCGGAAGAAGGTTTTTCCGTCCAATGGGAGAAGCAGGGCTCGCAGTACCACATCAACGAAATCTCCTGTCCCTACTTCCATGTCGGGCAAAGTCATCCTGAGGTTTGCACCGTGGATCAAACTCTGATCTCCACGGTTCTGGAGATCCCGGTTGAAAAAATCCACTGCGTGCTCCGTGGTGATACGCACTGCACCTATGTCATTCCCGATCTAACAGAATCCAATTTGGAGAATTAAGCATGGAAAACGGTGTACCTGGCACCAACCGTCCGGTCTGGGATTCAGAAGCGACCAATCCCGACCAAAGTGAGCAATTGCGCGTCAAACTGGCCGAAGTAGTTGACCCGGAAATTGGATTGAACATTATTCAACTCGGACTTGTCCGCAACGTACGCATTGATACCGATCAGACGGTCTTAAAAATGATACTCACTACGCCATTTTGCCCGTATGGCCCAGCCATGCTGGAAATGACGCGCCAGAAAGCAGAAGAAGCGCTCAACCACCCCGTGGTGATCGATCTGGGGCTTGAGCCCTGGGATTTTTCTATGATGGAAGAAAGCCTGGGCGGGGAATGGGGCCTGTATTGAATTCAAAATCAGGCCGCGCGGCCTGATTTTTTATTGCATCGAGCTGAATAATGGGTCATCCAGGTGAAACAGGTTGGTCAGTTTCATGGCCAGACTGTAATTGCCTTTCACGTGCAATTTGCCCATCATGAAGGCGCGCATGGGCTCCAGTTTGCCGCTAAATATATCCAACACATCCTGCCCATCCGCCCGCAAGGTCAACGTGGGTTGATCCAAAGGCTCTCCACTTTCAACCTGGATTTTTTCATCGCGAATCGTCACAGTCCATTGTCCGCCCTGTGCGCCGCTCAGATCAAAATACATCACTGCATCGATCCCGGTTGCATTTTGGGGAATAAAAGCTCCCGGCAGCCTGTCCATCAATTGTTGAATGGTCACTTCACCCATGGGTTCCTCCGCGCAGTCCTGAAATGGATTTTGTTTTACGTGCGGTAATTTCGCAACGGCGCATCAAACCAGAGTATACTCTGAATCATTATCGCATAAGGTGGACATTTTGGTATGATGCGTTCCATATTTTTCCCGCCTGACCAAAAACCGGTTCGCAATTTGACCGTTGACCAATATGAGGATTGCGTGGCACAACCGGATGGATTATTATGGGTGATCCTGGAAGAAGCGTCCCCGGCCGAAATTCAAACGATTCTCGGTGATGTTTTTCATTTTCACCCGCTAACCATTGAGGATTGTATTAACGCCGGGTATCAAACGCCCAAGATCGACGATTTTGGCGACTACCTGTTTCTCATCGCGCACGCCATTCGACCCGGCGCGGAAATCAAAGAGGAAACCGTCAAGGAGTTGGACCTTTTCCTGGGCCCTAACTACGTCGTCACGTTATCGCCTGAATCGAACATGCCGCCGGTTGACAAAACCTGGGCCTTGCTGGAAAAGGATCTACGCATCCAACAGGGCGGGTCTGATTTTTTATGCCACGCCATCCTGGATATCCTCGTAGATGATTACATGCCGCTGCTCGACCGCATGGAAGACGAAATTGAACAACTCGAAGACCAGGTGTTATCCAAGCCCAAAGTGGAAACCCTGGAGCGCATTCTGGCGCTGAAGCACAGCATCATGGTCCTTCGCCACATCATCTGGCCGCAACGTGAGGTGGTCAACCGTCTCAGCCGGGATGAGTTTTCCATGATCGACGAGAAAAGCCGGATTTATTTTCGCGATATTTACGACCATATCATGCGCATTCAGGAAATGTCGGAGAATATTCGGGATATCGTTAGCGGGTCTTTGGATATTTATTTGAATTCGACCTCGCTGCGCCTGAACGAAATTATGAAGGCGTTGACCATCGTTTCAACCATTTTTCTGCCACTTTCGTTTGTCGCCGGAAACTATGGCATGAATTTTAAATTCATGCCGGAACTCAATTGGCCGCTTGGCTATGTAATGGTGCTGGGAATTTACCTCGCGATTGTCGTGGGCATGCTTTCATTCTTCCGAAAACGCGGCTGGTTCTAATTTATTTTCCTCAGGAAAAATTTTTGCCGTCGTCAAATCGCCGGTTTGATAAATACTTGACAAATTAGAATTATTGTTCTATTATAGATAAAGTTCAGCCTGATATGAGTCATCTGGAAAGGAGGTAGCCATGTCTGACCATCGTTATATTCATCCTGCAGCAACTCGAGCAAACATGCTCGGCTACCGCAAATTGGCAACCACCGCCATTCTGGCCGTCGCCCTGGTCGGTTTTGAAACCTTTAACTACAGCACCACCGCGTTTGCGCTGGGAGATCTCCTCGGAGATTTGAGCTTCCTGGGACTGCGTTGGTCCACCACCCTGTCGATTGCATTTTGCGGATTCGAGTTTGCCGGATTTGGCCGGTGGTTTTTGGCCGAAAGCGAGAA
>CALMIB010000266.1 GCA_937863945.1 uncultured Longilinea sp. | reverse complement strand
CCCAACACGCCTTCGCCGTGGGCGTCATCGACCATCAACATTACATCGTATTTGCTGGTGACTTCGTAAATCTTGTCCAACGGGGCCACGTCGCCGTCCATGCTGAACACGCCGTCGGTGATGGCCAGCGCGCGGCGGTAGCTGCCCTTGGCGGCGTTGATCTGGGCTTCCAGGTCGGCCGGATCGGCATGCGCAAAGCGGATGATTTTGGCGCCCGAGAGGCGTGAGCCGTCAATGATGCTGGCGTGGTTGAGCTCATCCGAGAAAATCACATCTTCCTTGCCGACCAGCACGGGGATGGTGGCCAGGTTGGCGGTGAAACCGGACTGGAAGGTGATGGCAGCTTCGACGCCCTTGAATTTGGCCAGGCGGCGTTCGAGTTCCAGGTGCAGGTCCATCGTGCCGGCGATGCTGCGCACGGCCGCCGGGCCGACGCCGTACTGATCGACGATCTTGCGGGCGGCATCCACCATGCGCGGATCGTTGGCCAGCCCCAGGTAATTGTTGGAGCAGAAATTGAGCACGCGTTTACCGTCCACCACCAGCCAGGCGCCCTGCGGCGAGCTGAGCGTGCGGATGCGGTTGTACAGGCCGGCCTCTTTCAGACCGTCAATTTCCTGCTGAATCCAATCCAGTCGGGAAGTCATAAGCACCTCAATTTTCAATATGGGAGATCATCCGGTTGTCGCTTTTCATTATAGTACAACGTCTGCCCGGGGTTGGATGGTCGAATGTACTGGATTTGCCGGATGGCTGTCAGCAATCGAGGTCCGCGGGGTGTGGAAAGATGATCACGAGCCGGTGACGATCTCGCCCAGGTAGCCCAGTTCGGCCAGCGCGAGCAGCACCTTTTCTTCGCTACCGGGGTTGATCAAAACCGCGGTGGGCGAAAGGCCCTCGCGCAGGAAGCGCGCCGCACGGGATTGGCGCAGCGCGGCCAGGATTTCGGGCGAGCTGACGCGCAGCAGCACGGCCGGGTGGATGGCGGCCTGCACGCCCTGCGCTTCCCAACGTTCCAGCGCCTGCGCCAGCGGCGGCGGGACGGCCGGCGCGTGCCGGCGCAGCAGGGTGAGCAGATGCGCAGCCTTGAGGCCTTGCTGGCGGGCGCGCTCCAGTGAGGCAGGGGTGATGCGGTAGCGGTATTCGCCCTCGCGCTCGCCCTGCCACTCGCAAAACCGGGCAACCTGGTAGCGCAGCGCGCGCGCCGTCAGCGGTTGGACGGTGACGGTTGCGTTGCTCAGGACGTTCAGCCTGCCATCCTCGGCCGGCAGTCCTGTGGGCGCTGCGCCGTGCCACAGCGCGGCCGCCCAGGAGGAAAAGCGGAAAGCGGCTGGTTGCCCGCCGGCAGCCGGGCCGGCCAGATCCAGCAGCCCCAGCCAGTGCAGCGGCCCGCTGATCAGGTAGCGCAGCAACGCGCCGTCCACTTCGTCCCAACTGGAAAATCCGCGCAAAAACTGGCCGGTACTCTCCTGGCGGATGAACCAGGAATCGTAATCGCCGGCCGGGCGTTGAAAATCGGGATGTTTCTCGCGCACAGCGTTGACGAAGGCCGGCAGGCTCCAGAAGGTGTCCTGGGGAATGTGGCTGAGCAGATCCAGCACAAAGCGGCGCGCCAGCAACGGGTCATTGCTCCACTCACCCTCCAGGATCAGGCCGGGCAGCAGGCGCAGCTCGTTGAAGCCGGGACTGTCCATCCACGCAGAGGCCAGCATCGCCAGCGCTTTGCCACGCGGGGCTTCCAGGAAGGCTTTGGCCGCCTCGGCGAGCGGCTGGCGGTTGGCGTCCAGCAGATTCGCAGCCTGCAACAGCGCCAGCAGCGCCGGCGCAGGGATGCCGGTTTGGCCGGCCGGCAGCGTTTCGAGCGGCATGCCCAGGCGCAACGCGGCCAACAGCGTGCAGGCATCGTCCAGGATGCGGTCGTTGGCCGGGATGGGGTGGGCGCGTTCGGCGGCCGTGGCTTTGCGTCCAAACGGAACCGGGCCGCGGTCCGCGGAGCGCTGCACCTGTTCGAGCAGGTCGTCGGGGATGTAGGCGTATTCCTGGGGTTCGGGCGGTTCGTTGAAGAAGGCGCGGCCGATGAGCGCGCGGTACCAGAGCACTTCGGCCGGTGAAGCGGGCTTCAGGTCGGGGCGTTCGCGGTCGCGGCGGGCCGCGCCCATGGCGCGCACCTCGCCAAAGCGGCGGGTAAAAACCGCCCAGCTCAAACGGCCTTCCTGTTCCAACAGGGCATCCAGCGCAGCGCGCGCCGCGGCGGGCAGGCTTTCCAGTTGCTCTTCGAGGGTTTCCCGGTTGAGCAGCGCCTGGGTCAGTTGCGGCAGGGCGGTGTAGGCATCGGGGGCATTCAATTCAATGCCCCACGCGCCGGCTACCATTTTAAGGAAGCCGAGATCATGTCCCTGGAGGGTGTGGAGTAAATCGGGCATAGCGCTTCAACGGCCTGCCTGTCAAATGCCCGCAGGACGCGGGCAGTCTTTGCACAGGGCTATTTTGATTATAATCGTAGTTACGCAGACGCGCCTTTAAGCGCGCGGTGAAAATCATGGAGGTTTGGCATGAGCGATCCAAATTCACGCAAAGACAATGAGTTCGATGCGTCCTGGCAGGAGGTGGGCCGGCAGTTTCAGAAACTGGGCGAAAGCCTGGCGGCGGCCTTTCAAACCACGGTGAATGACGAGACGACCCGTGCCAGTATGAAACATCTTCAGGACGGGCTGGAATCGGCCGTGCAGGGCATCCGCAGCACGGTGCAAAAGGGCGTGACCGAGCTGGAAGCGCGGGACTTCGGCGCGCAGGCGCGCCAGGCGGCTGACTCGCTGAAGAATGCCGGCGAGCAAACCGCGGAGGAAGTCCGGCCGCATTTGCTTTCCGCGCTGGAGCAGCTCAACCGCGAACTGGACCGGTTGATCCAGGGCATGCAGGGCAAACCGTCCGAACCACCCGGCGAAGGCGGCAAGCCGCAGGAGTGACCGTCTTCGGCTCCCGGGCAGCCGGAATCGCTTTTGCCACCCGGGGCCGTTCCACATGGTTGGAACGGCGTTTGTTCATCGTTGTCAACCTTGCAGAATTGAAAATGCCACAGCGCCTTTTTAATTGACGGGCTTTTTCCTTAACTGTTATAATCCCTGGAGACGGTAGACTGCACAGAATGAGGCCGCTATGGCATTACGGGGAAACCTGCGCGATTTTACCATTACGCAGTTGCTCAATTTGATCAATTTGGCAAAAAAGACCGGCACCCTGGTCATCGAAGGGCCGGGCGATTTTGCCTGGGTGGCGTTTCGCGAGGGCAAACTGGCTTACGCACAGATCGGGCGTGAAGACAACCGCCTGGCCGCCATTTTGCAACGGGGCAGCAAAATCTCCGCCGCGCAGTACCGCATGATTAAAGAGCGCGCCAGCAACATGTCCGACAAGGAACTGGGCCTGTTGCTGATCAACGCCGGCTATCTGAATCAATCCGATATCATCGACAGCCTGCAACACTACTTTATCGGCGTGGTGCGCCGGCTGTTTACCTGGGTGGAAGGTACGTTTCGCTTTGAGGCCGATCAATTGCCGCCATCGGGGTTGATCCCGGTTCGCATCGATCTCGAAAACCTGATCATCGAAGGCGCCCGGCAATTGCGCGAATGGGAGCAGTTGCAGGAGGAAATTCCCAGCCTGGATATGGCGCTGAAATTCATGGACCGGCCGGGAACGAACCTGCGCAATATCAATTTGAGCGTGGAAGAGTGGCGCGTGGTTTCCTATGTGAATCCTAAAAATACGATGCGCCAGATTGCCCAGGCCACCAAAATGAACGACCTGGAGATCCGGCGGGTGATTTACGGCTTGCTGCAGGCCGGCCTGGTGGAAATCGTGCGTCCAGGCGGGGCCACGCTGACCAATCAGCGCATGTTCCCGACGACCAACAAAGAGGAACAAAAATCGCTGGTCAACCGGTTAATCAATCGAATCCGCTCGATCTAATACTTTCTCTTCGTTTTAAGGAATAATTGCTTATGCAGACGGTAAAAATCGTGGTGACTGGCCCGTTCAACGCAGGAAAGACGGAGTTCATCCGTTCGGTCAGCGAAATCGACGTCGTCTCTACGGAGAGGAAGATTTCCGCTGAGGCGGAGAAGGTAAAATCGACGACGACGGTTGCGATGGATTTTGGGCGCATCACCGTGGACGACGACCTGGTGCTGTACCTGTTTGGCACGCCGGGCCAGAAACGTTTTGACTTCATGTGGGAGATCCTCTCAGAAGGCATGCTCGGTTTTGTGGTATTGGTGGACAGCTCGCGCCCCGAAACCTTCCGAGAAGCCCGCACCATTCTGGAAACTTTCCGCGCTTATGCACCCACGCCCTACGTGGTGGCGGCAAACAAACAGGACAAGGACGATGCCTGGGACCTGGACGATATGCGGGTTGCCTTGCGCCTGGATCCGAAGGTGAAATTTCTGCCGGTGGTGGCCACCGATAAAGAAAAGGTCAAAAAGGTATTGCTGGAATTGCTGTACAGCATCCTTGCTGAAATGGAGGCGGGCGGGTCTTAATCCCTTGCCCGGCGAAACGCCGTGTCATCCATCACCACCTCCCAGGGAATTCTTCATTACGAAGCGTATGGTCGGGGAAAACCGGTCATCCTTTTGCATGGATGGCTGGGCTCCTGGGGATTGTGGCAGGAGACGATGGCCTACCTGGGGCAGTACTACCGCACCTACGCCCTGGATTTTTGGGGCTTCGGCGAATCGGGTAAAAAGCTGGACACCTACCTGGTGCAGGATTTCGTCTCGCTGGTCGATCAATTCATGGAGCAGCTTGGCATCGTCAGCGCGCCACTGGTGGGCCACAGCATGGGCGGTACGGTCAGCCTTTCGGTAGCCATCCAGCACCCCGAGCGCGCGCAAAAAGTGGTCATCATTGGGTCGCCGGTGGTGGGTTCATCGCTGGCGGTGGCGCTCAAGTTTGCCGGTCGGCCGTGGGTGGCCAAACCGTTGTTCACCTTCTTCCCGGTATTCCGGGCTGCCATGCGGCTGGCCTCGCCGTTCATCTGCCGCAATCCGCGCTTCCCGGACATGATGGACCGCGATCTGTCCAAAACCACGGTCGAATCCTTCCTCACCAGCATCGCCTCGCTGCGCTACACGGATTTGCGCCCCGACATGGATAAAATCCGCGTGCCGGTGATGGGCATGTTTGGCGACCGCGACAATATCGTCAGCCCAAAGCAGTGGCAGGTGCTGAAAGATTGCCAGCCGACTGCCCGAATTGAACGCTATCCGACCGCCGGCCATTTCATTATGATGGACGAGCCTAAAACCTTCATGCCGGTGCTGAAAGATTTTCTCGACCAACCGGTAGCCCAGCCTTATGGATAACCAGACCCTTACCTGTTGCAGCGTCGCGTTCAGCCAGGTCATCCGCCAGGCGGCGGTGGATGTGCTGGGTCATTCCGAGGCGGCCAGTTTGCCGCGGCGGGAGGACGGTTGCATTTCGCCGGGCGCGTTGATTGCAGCCCTGGAGCAGCGTTACGGAGCAACTGCCGCCAAAGGCATTGCCCAGCGCATGGGGCGCGCGGCCTTCCAGTATTTCCTCGCTCTCTACGGCAGTGATTTGAACCTGACCGGCATGGAATACCGTCTTCTGCCGTATCGCCGGCGTTTACAGGCCGGGCTGCAGGCTGTGAGCCGCAAGCTGGCGGAAGAGTGCGGCGCGGAAATCAACCAGGAGGCTGACGCGAGCGCATATTACTGGCAAATTTCCTGGCAGCGCGGTCTCGGTGACGGGGACGGCCGCCGGGGTTTTTCATACTTCCTGGCGGGCATGGCGCAGGAATGGATGAGCTGGTCGGGCGGAGGTAAATTTTACAACGTCCGCGAAATGCCGGACAGCGGCAATTGCGTCTTGAAAATTGACCAGACTCCCCTGGATTGAGAGGATGATATGCTAAAAATCATCCTGCAGTCCACTCACCCGATCGCACCCTTCAACGAGCCTGCCCGCGACCTGCGCATCCAGAATAAGCCGTTGTGGCTGGCGCAGCGCGATGCATTGGCGCCATTTACCACCCGCGAGATGGAACTGCCGCCGAATGGGCGCCTGCCGCAGACGCGCGAAGCCTGCCTGGTTTACCGCGACAATCTGTGGTTTGACGAATTTTACATCCGCGCGTTCCTGGCCGAGGCGGTCAAACGCAAACGCGCGTCGCGGGCGGCATTATCGATCAACGATCCCGCCTTCCGCGAACACTGTCTTCCGCTTTCCAATTCCTACACGCCGGCCGGCGAACTGTACCTGGCCGATCTGTGGTATTACCCGAATGGCCCGGAGCCAGAAGCTGATCCGCTGGTGATTGACCTGCAGGCGCGCGAAATTGGCTATTACCACATTCCCACCTATATGGCGGCCGAAACCGGCGATCTGGTTTACTGGGTGCCGCTGCGCAGTCTGATCGCCATCGATTCCTGGGTACACATTTTCATCGCCGACATGGTGTTTGGCCTGTTTGGCCGCGGCGCGCGCTTTGAAAACCGTCTGAATGAAGACGTGGTGTTTAAGTTGGGCATCATCGCGGCCAGCCTGTATGAGGGCCACCAGGTGCTGGAAAGCTCAAAACTGGTAACGCTGGGGCGCAACGTGTCCATCGACCCGACCGCAGTGATTCACGGGCCCACTACCATCGGCGATAACGTCACCATCGGCGCCGGCGTGGTGATTGAAAACTGCATCATCGGCGACAACGTCAATATTTCGCAAGGCTGCCAGTTGATGCTCTCGGTGGTCGGGGACGGTACATTTCTGCCGTTCCGCGCTTCCCTGTTTATGACCACCATCATGGATAACAGCATGGTGGCGCAAAATACCTGCCTGCAAATGTGTGTGGTCGGGCGCAATGCCTTCATTGGCGCGGGTAATACCTTCACCGACTTTAACCTGGTCTCCGGTCCCATCCGCGCCCGCGATGCCAGCGGCGAACTGCGGCCTTCTAACCGGCCGGTGCTGGGCGGCTGCGTGGGGCACAATTGCCGAATTGGCTCCGGGTTGGTCATCTATCCGGCCCGTACGATTGAATCGGATGTCGTGCTGTTTGCCAGCCCTGAACGTCGCGTCATTCAACATGACGTGTCTTACGAGGAAAGCGATCATCACAAACTGCGCAACCCTCACAATCACCGCCAGTTGTATCCCCGCCACCGCGAAGTGGTGGAGGAAAGCTGGTAGGAGGGTGGATGGAATGAGTTGCCGCCTGTTTGCCTTCAATTCTTTATTTTCTAGTCCATTCAGGCTCGACGAGCCCGAAAAGCGCCCTGGGAGGATTCTATGGGAAAAGCCCGCCTGCTGATTGTTGAAGATGACCCTGATATTTCGAACATGCTGCGCATCTATTTCACCGCGCAAGGCTACGATGTCGATACAGCTCTGCGCGGCATGGATGGCGTGGAAAAAACCCGGCACGTGATGCCGCACCTGATCGTGCTGGATATTATGCTGCCGGATATCGACGGGTATGAGGTTTGCCGCATCATGCGCACCAATACGCGCACCAGCCACATCCCGGTGATCTTCCTGACGCAAAAGGATGAACGCAGCGACAAGCTGAAAGGCCTGGAACTCGGCGCGGACAATTACATCACCAAGCCCTTCGACATTGAAGAGTTGAAACTGTACGTGCAAAATGCGCTGGCGCGTTCGGAGCGGGAAAGCCTCACCGATCCGCAGTCTGGCCTGCCGGCTGGCCGCCTGATCGAGGATCAATTGCGGCGCATTATCCGCACCAAGGAATGGGCCTTCCTGGATGTTCGCATCAATTCCTTCGAACCCTTCAAGGATGTTTACGGTTTTATCGCCGGCACGGACGTGCTGCGCTTTACTGCCATGTTGCTCGGCGAAGTGGTGGATGAGCTGGGCAGCGACAACGATTTCATCGGTCACGCCGGCGGCGACAATTTTGTCATCATCACCTCCGAGCACACCGGCGAAGCGCTCAAGCAACGCCTGAAGGCGCGTTTCAACGAAGAAGTCCTGACGCATTACAACTTCATGGATCGCGAACAGGGCTACATCCAGGTGGCGGACAAGAACAGCCAGGCGCCGTTGATGACCCTGGCGGTGGGCATGGTGACGCCGTCCACGCATATGTTCGCGGATATTCGCGAGATCACCGAGCTGGCAGCCGAAGAACGGCGTCGGGATGCCAGTTCAGCCGGGTAAATCGGTTTCATGGGATCCAATCCGTACGTTTTCGGGCTGGCGTTGATCGCGGTGGGAGTGGCCTTCTGGCTGCTGACCCGCCTGGCTTTGCGTTCAGCGCAGAGCGCCAAACCAACCCGGGAACAGGCCCTGGAGCCCGCGAAAACGACGCTTTCACAGCACCAGGAAGCGATGATTGTCATTCAAAAGGGCGGCCGGGTGGCTCAAATCAACCCGCGGGCGCGCGAACTCTTCCACCTGGAGGCGCATGACATCCCGGACCTCGAAGCGCTGGCCCGGCGGGTGCGCCCGGGTGAAGAATTTTTGACCCTGTGCGCGGCGGAAGGCCAGGGACGTTTTATGCTCGACGGCCGGTTGGCCGAGGCGGTTTCTTACGCGATTCACTCGGGGCCGCAGCCTGTCATGGTGGTCACCATCCGTTTCCCTGAGCTTGGCAGGCGGCAGGGAAGCGTGAATGCGCAATCGCTGCAGATCTTCACGCAGATTGCCCAGGATATGGGTTCCAGCCTGGATCTGGAATCCACGATCGACTCCATCCTGGATAATGTGGGCAAGCTGCTGCCGGCGGATTTGCTGGAAGTGGCGTTGTGGGATTCTACCGGCGAATATTTCATTCCCTACCGCATCATCGGGCAGCCGGGCGGCGGCCGCCGGCTGGAACCATCCATACAGCGTTACCGCCGGGACGAGGGCTATACCGGTTACCTGGCGCGCGAGCGAAAGCCCCTGCTCATCCCGGATGTGGCGGAATTCGCAGATTTGCGCCAGGCGGCAGATCGCACGGCTTTTCCGCTGCGCTCGTACCTGGGCATGCCGCTGCAGGCCGGGGATGAATTGATCGGCACGCTGGAATTGGGCTCGTTGTCGGTCAACACTTTCACCGCCGAAGACCAGGAGATGCTGCAATTGATCGCCGGGCAGGCAGCCACCGCCATTCACAATGCATTGTTGTACCGCGAAGAACAGCGCCGCTCGGCGGAGCTTTCGGGTCTCTCCCAACTCGCGCAGGCGTTTGGTTCGGTGCGCGAACCACTCGGTTTGTTCGGCAAATTGGTGCAAAGCACGGCGCCGCTGCTGCGGGTCGATATTCTGGGCTTCCTGCTGTATAACGAAACTGCTCGCACGCTTGAAGGGCAAAGTCCTTTTTACGGGCTGCCGGCACAGTTTATCGAAACCTATTACCGCGCGCCGGTGGCTCCCGGTAGCCCGGCAGAGCAATCGCTGCTCGACCAGGATGTGCTCATCACCGAAAACGCGATGGAAGACCCGCAGTGGGTCACGCTGGGTTATCACAACCTGGCGCAGGGCGCCAGCCTGCGCGATACGGTGCTGGTTCCGCTGGCCTCCAGCGGACGCATGCTCGGTTATTTGCAGGCCTCCAACCATTCGGACGGCAGCTCGGTCTTCTCGCAGGAAGAGTTGCACCTGCTGATGATCATTGCCAACCAGACCGCGCCGATCATCGAAAACGCCACGCTGGTGCAGCAAACCCGCGAACGCGCCCAGCGCGCCGAAGCCCTGCGGCGCATCTCCAGCCTGACCAGCTCGACCGCCACGCTGGATGAAATCCTGCGTTTTTCGGTGCAGGAGCTGGCGCGCCTGCTGCATGCCGATTTTGGCGCGGCTTTCCTGTTGAACAATGACCGCAGCGAATTGAAACTGCACTCGCCTTCTTTGTATGGAAGCGAAGGTCTTCATTCTGAACGCATACTGCGCCTGTTGGTCGAAGATCCACAATTCCCATTTACGCTGACCGGCAGTCAACATTCCCTGATGTTGAAGCAGTTTTCGCAGGAACGAGCTGAAAAAACCATCATTCCCTTCTTCCAGAATTTGCTGGTCGACTGGCAGGCTGAATCGGTTGTGGCGGTTCCGCTGGTGGTGCGGGATGAAGGCGTGGGTGAGCTGTGGTTCGCCTGCCGGGCCGTCGAGGCGTTCAGTTCGCACGATTTGCAGGTGGTGTTCACCGCGGCGGGGCAACTGGCCGGCGTGGTGGAGCGGGCGTTCCTTTCAATCCAGACGGATGAAGGTTTGCGCCGCCGGCTGGACCAATTGACCCTGCTGACGCGCGTCAACCGCGAGCTGAGCACATCCCTGAACCTCAAGGATTTGCTCAAACTGATCCTGGACGAGCTGCAACGCGCCGCGCAGGCTGATTGCGGTTCCATCCTGCTGTTTGAGCAGGAGCTGAATGAGGACGGCGCGCCTCAATTGCGATATTTTGAAGGCTGCCAGCCCCAACCCGCACTGTCCCCTCTTGAAATACAGGTGATTCAAAACGGTGAGGCGGCGGTTTTGCAAGACGGCGGTGACTCCATGTCCCTTCACGCGGGCATCCATTCCGCGCTGATTGTGCCGTTGATTTACCGGCAAGCCACGGTTGGCCTGATTGAATTGCATGCTTCGAAGCGCGGCCATTTTGACGCCGCCGCGTTGGAACTGGCCCAGTCGCTGGCGGTGCAGGCCGCGGTGGCGCTGGGCAATGCCCTGCAATATGATGAGCTGGCCCGCCGCAACGAAACGCTGGGCCGCGAGGTGGGCACCCTGGGCAGACTGTTCCAGGCGAGCAGCGCCCTGCGCCCGGATATGCAGTTGCAAGACGCGCTGGCCGCCATCTCGGCTGCGATTCGCGAAGCCACGCCCTTCCAGACGGTACTGATCAGCTCGGTCAACCCGAACACGAGGAACCTCGTGCGCTTGCACGGCGCCGGCATTCCGGCGGACGCCTGGGAGGAATTGCGATCGCGGGTGGTGGCCTGGGACAGCGTGCAAAACATGCTCACGGATGATTTCCGCGTCGGCAGTTCGTATTTCATCCCCGCGGACAAACTGCCCGTTCCGCCGGAAGACGTGCACATGGTGACGGTGATGGACGCCGTTGAGAGCAAATCCGCCCGCTCCTGGGATCCGGATGACATCCTGGCCGTGCCCATCTTCACTGCGGCGGGGGAACCGCTGGGTTTGATTTCACTCGACGTGCCAAAGGATGGCCGCCGGCCGGATGCAATCACCTTTAAAGTGCTGGACCTGTTTTCCAACCAGGTCGGCCTGGTGCTTGAAAACCAGCGCACTTTGGATGACCTGCGGCGCCAGTTGCAATTTTTGCAAACGGACTATGACCGCCAGGCGCAATCGGCCCGCAGCGCCCGCGAAAGCCTGCCGGTGCTGTTGCACCAGCAACTGGATCAGACTATGCACATCCAGGGGTTGCACCGCCGCGTGGAGGGCATGCAGGCCGGAGCGGAGATTGCCGATCAGGCTGCCCGCCAAAATGACATCCCTGAAGTGCTGAATAAACTGGCCGCGGGCATGATGGATCATTTTGACGTGCAAATCGTGTTGATCGGTGAAAATACACCGGCTGGAGCGCGCCTGTTGGACGTCATCGGTATTTTGCCGGCCGGCGTGAACCCCGAAGCCCTGTTTGGCCAGCGCAATCCATTGCGGCAATCGCTGCAGGACGGGCAGATGCTGCTGGTGGCCGACCTGCAAACCGAGACCGAGTGGCGCAATTCTCCGTTGCTTTCAACCCTGAACGCGCGCAGTTTTATCACGTTGCCGTTTGAAATTTCGCGCGACCGCCGCGCCGCATTGTTGTGCATCGGGTTGCGCGCGCAGGCGCCGTTTGGCGACGAAGACCGGCAGATCTTTGCGCAATTGGTGCGGCAAGTTGGCGCTTCGCTGCAAAATTTGCACCGCTTGAACCAGACCCGCCAGCGCCTGGGCGAAGTGAATCTGCTGCTCGATTATGCCCAGAAGCTCAGCGGTAGCCTCGATCCGGACAGCATATTGCAGGTGCTGGTGGAAACCGCCATGCAGGTGTTGCCCGCCGCGCAGGCCGGGTGGGTGGGGATGGTGGCGGAGAAGGAAACCCAGTTGGTTCCGCGCGCCGCGCGGGGCTACCCGGAGGTGGAGGAACTGCTGGCCCCGC
>CALMIB010000265.1 GCA_937863945.1 uncultured Longilinea sp. | reverse complement strand
TAACTGCGTCATTGTTTATCCGGCGTACAGGATTCTGCCGCAAGTGGGGCAATTGACGATCTTGGCGGTTGCGCGTGCGGATTGAATTTCCGCGGCTGTCAAAGTTGATCCACAGGCTGGACAACAATCTTCGTCCACGGCTGCCACTGCCAGGCCCTTTTTGGCGGCGCGCAATTGGTTATAGCTCTCCAGCAAACCGGGATTGATTTGGGGTAACAACGCATTGCGCTCGATTTCCAGCCGGTCCAGGAGAGAACGGAGTGTTTTCAACTCCCCTGTGAGAGTAGAGTGCTTGCTGGCCTGCTCAGCCTTAACGGTATTCAGGTGCGCCTCAGCCTCGCGATAATTCTGATCGGAATCTTCAGCTGCGACCATTAATTCCAACTGTGTGTCTTCAATTTGCCCGATTGTTTTCTTGAGCAAAGCTATCTCTGTTTGTAAATCCTGTAGTTCTTTTGGGTTCTTAACTGTGCCGCCATACAGCGCGGCTTCGGATTGCTCCATCTTGATCCGTTTGTTATATGCGGAGATCTCGATTTCTCGAAGTTTTCCCCGAATATTTTCCTGAGCCTCTGCTGCATCATCCAGGTGTTTCTGGGCTTTCAGCAACAGTTCGTTTTGATTAAGCAGGAGGTTGATTTCGCCCATGCGTTGGGTCGCCTGGCGCACCTGCGAATCCAGCTTTTGGAGTTGGTATAAGTGAAAGCTTAAGCTCATAAAAGGGATTATAGAAGGCGATTGTCAGCTTTGCAAGCTGAACAGCCCGACAGAATTGAAAAGTCCGCAGGGTTGGATTGGCGGTTTTTAGCTCCTCAAGTATACTTTGTCCGGGAGGAAAAATGCGAAAAAGGTATTGGGCTACCGGCGTTGCACTCCTTGTCCTTCTCAACATTCCATATTTGATTGCCCTTGCGATCGCCGATCCTTCGTTCAGCTTCGGCGGTTTTTTGCTTAACCCGGTGGATGGGTATTCCTACCTGGGCAAGATCATCCAGGGCCAACAGGGAAGCTGGTCTTTCCGTCTGCCCTTTTCGGCCGAGCCAAACCAGGGCGCGCCGTTGTTCTGGTTTTATCTTTTCCTCGGGCACATTTCTCGGTGGACGGGCCTTTCGGCAGTGCTGGTGTTTCATGCCGCCCGGTTGGCCGCGTCGATTGCTTTGCTGGCTGCGCTTCAGGATTTTTTTACCAAACTTTTTCCTGACCGGCCTAAGATGGCGTATTGGGCCTTTCTTTTGGCGATCCTGGGATCGGGCTGCGGCTGGATTGCTTCCCTGTTCGGCGCGTTCACCTCGGATTTCTGGGTCGCCGAAGCTTATCCCTTCCTGGCAATGTATTCCAGCCCGCATTTCAGCCTGGGATTGGCATTGTTGGTATGGTTTGCCGCGCAACTTGGAAAAGCGCAAACGGAACGCGTCCTTCCCTGGTTATTTGTCGCCGGTTTGCTTTTGGGCATTGCGTTGCCCTTTGGTATCGTAATTGCGGCTTTGCTGGCGTTTGGCAGCCTGATGGTCTCAATTGTTTACCGAGAAAAAATCAAATGGCAAACGGCGTTTGCCTTCCTGTTGCCGGGTGGCCTGTTCACCCTCTACCAGTTTTACGTCATCCGCACCGACCCGGTGCTGGCTTTGTGGGATGCGCAAAATTTGACTGCGTCGCCGCCGTTGTGGGACGTGTTGATCTCCTTCTCGCCGCTGGCTGGGTTCGCAGTTTATGGCGCCGTCAAAGCTGTGCACAACCGCAGCCGCCAAATCGGCATGCTGGTCGTGTGGCTGGTGCTTGGCCTGGTGCTCATCTATGTTCCCTTCAACCTGCAACGACGGTTCCTGCTGGGCTATATGATTCCGGTGGCGGGGCTGGCGGCGTATGGACTTTCGGAGATCAAAACGCGCTCAAAGACCGTGTATAAAGCCCTGTCGGTCGGCCTGGCATTGCCAACCTTGCTGATTGTCATCGCGGGTGGGGTGTTGGCGGTCCGAAATTCTGATCCGCACCTCGTGATCGCGAAATCCGAACTGGAAGCGCTGGAGTTTCTGGCGGATCACGGAAATCCTGGTGATCTGGTTTTGGCAGCGCCGGATACCGGCTTGTTGATCCCGGCGTACACCGGTCAGCGGGTCATCTACGGACATCCATTTGAAACCGTGAATGCTGCGGAAGAGAAAACCGCGGTGGAAAGTTTCTTTCGTGGGGGATTGAGCGCCGAGGGTGTGAATTGGGCCGGGGAGAGGACCGTGCGCTGGATTTTTTGGGGGCCGCGCGAGCAGGCCTACAGGCTGGCGCCGCTGGATTTACCTGAAGGGATCACATTGGTTTATGAAAATCAGGATGTGAAGATTTTTTCAATTCAGGTATCTGAATGAAGATTCCATGGAAAGTGCTATTATTGCTCCTATTTCCGCTTGGATTTCTTATATTTCTTGGCGGTGATTTTGCCTACCCGGTTCGCGGTCTCTATTCCGACCTGGCTATTAGCCACTATCCGAACGCTGAGTTTTTGCGCTTAAGTCTGGCGCACGGTGAAATACCACTCTGGTCGCCGCTCCTCTTTGCGGGCTACCCCTTTGCAGCAAATCCGCTCTCTGGTCTGCATTACCCGCCCGGCTGGCTGGCGCTGTTCTTTGCGCTGCCGTTCGGGTTTAATTTGACGGCGGCATTGCATTTGATCGTCGCCGGGGTTGGCATGTTCCTCTTTTTGCGAAATGAAGGGCTGAGCGACTGGCCGGCTTTATGCGGCGCCATTGTTTTTCAGGCGATGCCAAAACTAATCTCGCATTATGCCGCCGGGCATTTGACGCTGTTTTACTCTGTTTGCCTGACGCCCTGGCTGTTGTGGGCCGAGCAAATCCGTGCTTCGGCCCTGTCGTCGAAACGCCTGGCCCGCGCAATCCTCCCCGGCGTGCTGCTGGGCGTCATTCTGCTGGCAGATTTGCGTTGGGCGCCGTATGCCGCTGGCCTGTGGGTGGCTTACGCCGTTATGCGGGCATCCTTTCGGCGCACACGCGCCACTGTGCGGGCGATATCTGCATGGTTGGGCGGGTT
>CALMIB010000264.1 GCA_937863945.1 uncultured Longilinea sp. | reverse complement strand
TCCATCAGGGTCACCTTGAGCTGGTAGATGCGCGGCGGGGTGAGCGGTTGGGCTGCTTTTTTCTTCGACCGGCGCCGGCGCGATGATTCTCCAATCTGCTCCAACAGGCTGGACACAAGCGGATCGATTGCCGGCTTTTTGGTGAGCAGCCAACCCTGCGCGCCCAGGTCCTGGAGTAGAACAGACTCCCAAAGCTGATCTTTCAGGAGAATATCCAGGGGATCGGGCGGAATTGGATGGTGGTACTGGCCGGTACACAACAGGCGGGAACTGATATCCCAGATGGCGATGACGCCATGGGAACCCTGGTTGTATCGGGTGACTGCCTGGAGAATCTGCTGGTTGCGTGAAGCGATGGCCAGTTCATCCCGTTTGCTGCGCGGCTGAAACTCAACGGCATACCGGCGCGCTTCGCCATCAACCACGCGAAAAATGAGCGCATCGTCGGGCTGCGGATTGGTTTTCTCGAGCCAATCCCAAAATTCCGGTGAGCCACTTGTCCCCCAAATCCCATTCCCAAAAAATTCTAAAGGCCACGTAACCGATTTCTCACCCGGCAATTTCAGGTGAATGGGCGCGCGATCTTTGCGCTTTTGAATCTCAAAAAAAGCCGGCCAGAGTGCATCTCGCAGTTCATCGCTATAGATCACCCGGCGCTGCGTCAGACCCACTTTGGAAAGGGGCAGGCGGATCACTGCGCCGTTGAGGAGGCGGTATTTCCAACCGTAACGCCCGTCCCCGGTCGAAACCACTAACCGGCTCTGGTTGATCGCATTCCGGATGGTGCTTTTGGGATTATTGGTGGCAATGGGAAAAAGCGCGTTTACCCGTTCCATAATCTCGGCAAACGGCAGTGGTTCAGGCGCTTCCCGCACAACCTGAACAACCAGATCGGCATAACTTGGCTTTTTGTCTGACATGGGTACCCTCTTCTAAAATAACCTGAACAGGCTCATCCGGGCAAGAATGAAATGAGCGTTCTCAATACCGCTGAGATTGTTTCCTTTGGCGGATCAGTACACAAGTTCTTCACTATAGTGATCTTCGTGCTGCTCCGTCCCTATGCATTCTTCGCACAACAGCACGTCCTTTCCTTGGGCCTCTGAACAGGTAAAACAAATCCAGGTAGCCACCGTCTGTTTCCCCTGTTCCTTGCAGTTATCGCAATATTGATATTTTGGCTTATTGCGCGCCGCATCGCGCTGATACTTCATTCCCGGTTGGGGATCGATAACAGCGCTTAAGGTCAGCGTATGCTCGATCCAATCGCCGAAGTCGTAAACGTACTTGAGGCTGTCTTCTACTTTTAATTCCAGGCTGGCGATGGTCAGATCGGCAGCTTCACCGCCTCCAAATGGGTCGATGTTTCCAATGGCAATCTCGCGATAGCGGTTTTTCTTGCCGCCGCCGCGCAAAACCAGTTTCCAGAACCCGGAAAGATGATCGTAGGTGTCGTGGTTGAAAGCTAATCGGATTTGCCGATCCAGATCCATTAATGTCTGCTCACCCTGAATTTCGATGTCGCGCCAGATCGATGGCCGGTGCTTGAAGGCGGCGTGAAAACGATAAACTTCTTTGTGCGCTCCCTTCGCAAGCTTCTTTTCTGGTTTGGGCTTGGGTCGTCTTTCTTCTGGTGATATTTCCTTGATGAGATCATCCAAAAGCGTGTGGCTTTCCGCGTAGCGGATTTCAAAACCGTCTGTCTTCATCCGTTCGTCCTGCTGCAGAATGTAACGCCAGTGGTCGGGTGGGCAGCCGGCCTTATCCGGCAGGCAGGCATACAGGGTTGGAATGGAAATAAATAGATAAACAGACTCTTGCCGGGCGCTTTCCAGCATGTCAAAAAACATATTTGCCACGAACGCATCACGCTCTGCGATCTGTCCCGGCTGCTGCTGTCCAAATGCTTCACGCTCCAGGCGGAAAACACCCCGCTCCCAGTCCTCAACCGTCACCAGGAGATGATCTTTATGATACATCTTCTGGCGGCGGAACCATTCCTTCAGCACGATCCATTTCTTTTCTATTGTGTATGTGCCAAAAATACGGTTTTCCTCTTCGTGCGATGCGGACTTGACCTGAAACGGGATGATCGTCCCGGCGCGATCCACCAGTTGAACTTTCTCTAACTCGAATTGACTTGGCAGGAAATAATCGAAATTATTTGCCGAGATGGTTCCCTGGTCGATCGATTCATGATCCAACCGGATGCGAAAACGTGCGCCTTTGTAAGCCAGGGGAACTGCCAGAACGTGGTCTGCATCAACATAAACCAACGAGTGGCCTGCAAACTCACGCAGCTTGCTCCTCACCAACTGGCGCGGATTTTTTGAAGCCGTCGCTTTCCGCGCCAGAACTTCGTCCACCAGTTTGTCCACCATCAGTGGGCCTCCGGCAGCCGTTAAAATCTCCTTCACTGTATCTTCGTATGTCGGCCCATCATCACGTTTCATACAACCTCTTCTCCTGAATTGCTACTCGCTGCCCGCGGCAATTTCACGAGCAAAAACCAACGTTTGGAACTGCCATTTATTGCCGATACCCAAAGAACTGGTCAATTATAAAAATTATACAACGATGATGAACAGGTAAGCTGTGTGAAATCAAAGTTATCAGTACACTGACCTGACATTCAACCAGAAAGACTTCACCGATTTCAAAATCGTGAAACGCAAGCGCAAACAAGGGGTAGAACCATTCCGGCCACCCGGTGATGAAGAAATCGGCGCAGCCTGTGATCCGGGCAAAGAGGGTGTACCAGGCCCGGCTAGAAGAACAGTCTTTTACCCGGGGCGAACCTTCAGCCTTCCAGCAGCCAGGCCGCCGCCGGTTCCTGATCCTGGAAGAAGTGCAGCGCGGGGTCGCGCCGGTTGGCTTCCAGCACCAGGTCGGCAAAGCGCCCGCGGCTGGCCAGATCCAACGGCAGCACCACGGCGCAGCGGATGCGGTACTGGCCCAGTTTGAGGAACACGGCTCCGGCCAGACCGCTGCCCAACCGAAAGAATTCGTCGCCCAGGCATTCCGCCGGCAGCAGCAGATTTTGCGTGCCAGATTCGCCGCAGGCGGCCACCAGCTCCAGCGCGTCGCGCTCGCTTTCCACCCGCCCCCCGCCGGCGAAAAATGCCGCGTAGCCGCTTTCCCCCGATTCATAAAAAGTGTAATTCACGTTTGCTCTCCCGCCGGGCATTTTTCACATTTGCACCGGCATCGCTTCAGGGTTCCCTGGCTTTGCCGGTCAGGCCAGATCGTTCCAATCTTAGCATGGTTCCGTCCTTTTTTTGGGAAAATAAGCGGAATTTTTAACAAAAATTTTATGCGCGCTAAACAATTTTTGAACATCTGGCTGCTATCCTGTTTTGCAGCTAAAGGTACCGGCGCGAATCCGGTCGGAAAGGCGATGCAAATGACCGAGACGGCTTTACAACCCATTGACATCATGCTGGTGCTGGCCGGCGACGAGCTGTGGGGCGCCGAGCGCCTGCGCGCCGACCTGGCCGCCGCCGGGTTGCGGCTGATGCTGCAAACCGATTTTTACGGCAGTAATCCGGCGGTCCGGCGCATGCCGGCGGCCATCCTGGCGTTTCTCTCCGGCCAACCGGAACGCGACGCCGCGGTGTGCCGGCGATGGGCCGGCGCGAACCTGGCGCCGGTTTTGGCGGTCAGCCCCAACGCTGACGAAGCCTACGTGCTGGCGCTGTTTGAGGCCGGCGTGGAGGACGTCATCCCGCGGCCGGTGCGCCCGCGCGAACTGGCCGCGCGCATTCGCAGCATCCTGCGCCGCACCCGGCCGGAACTGAGCCTGCCGCAGCCGTCCGCGGCTGCCCCGCAGGCAGCCAGCGCGCCGGATCAGAACTGGTTTTCGTTCATTCACAGGCTGCCACGGCAGCTCCTCAACCGAAAATGTAAGAAAGGAGTCACCTTATGAAACTCAAATCGACCGTTCTCAGCATTCTTTTGGTCACCCTGCTGGCGGCCTGCGCCCCGGCGCAGTCGGCGGCATTGCTATCCACCCCGGCCAGCACGCAGCTCGCCGACAGCATCTCCGGCGCCATCCAGCAGGTCGATTACGGCCCAACCGTGGCCGTTAACACCGACATGCTCAACGCGGTGCAGACCACCTTCCAGCAGATTTATCAAAATGTCAACCCTTCGGTGGTCAACATCCAGGTCACCGAAGACATGGGCGGCTTTGTCACCGCCAGCGGCGAGGGTTCCGGCTTCGTCTGGGATACCGAGGGGCACATCGTCACCAACAACCACGTGGTGGAAAACGCCAGCAGTATCACGGTCACCTTCGCGGATGGAACCGTGCTGAGCGCCGAACTGGTGGGTAACGACCCCGAAAGCGACCTGGCCGTCATCAAAGTGGACCCCGCGGCTGCCGAGCTGCGCCCGGTGACGCTGGCCGATTCGAAAGCCGTGCAGGTTGGCGACCTGGTGATCGCCATCGGCAACCCCTATGGGCTGTCCGGCACCATGACGCAGGGCATCGTCAGCGCGCTGTCGCGCTCGCTGAGGGTGGATGAAGGCAGCGCCTACAGCACCGGCAGCTACACCATCCCCGACATCATCCAGACCGATGCGGCCATCAACCCGGGCAACTCGGGCGGCGTGCTGGTGGACGTGAACGGGCAGGTGCTCGGCGTAACGACGGCCATCCAATCCACCAGCGGGTCCAACGCCGGCATCGGCTTCGTCATCCCGGCGCACATTGTGCAGCGCGTGGTGCCCGTGCTCATCAGCGACGGCTCTTACGCGCACCCGCGCCTGGGCATCTCCGGCACCACCCTGACGCCCGACGTGGCCAAACAGGTGGGGCTGGATGAAAATCTGCGCGGTGTCCTGGTCATCACCGTCACCCCCAACGGCGCCGCCGATAAGGCCGGCCTGCAGGGCAGCACGCAGCAGCGCGCGCGCAACGGCCAAACGACCCTCGTCAGCGCCGGCGACGTGATCATCGCCATCGACGACCAGCCCGTGATCAGCTTCGATGACCTGTCCTCCTACCTGTTCAACAACACCCAGGTCGGGCAGAAGGTGAAGCTGACCGTGCTGCGCGGCGGGAGCGAACAGACGATCGAGGCCACGCTGCAGGCGGGATCGTAACGAAAAAGCCCGCAAATCCTGTATACTCAATGCACCGGCGCACACCGGTGCATTTTTCTGTTCCGCCGGAGGCAACCCCATGAAACTTATCGAACTGTTCACCCCCTTCGCCGGCGCGTGGACCGGCAACAACCGCCTGTGGATGATGCCGGACAGCGCAGCCGAAGAATCAGCAGCCACGGCAACCATCAGCTTCAGCGGGCAGGGCAAATTCGCCGAGCTGCGCTACACCTGGGCCACCGAGGGCGACCCCGAGGACGGGCTGATCGTGCTGCGCGAGCTGCGCGGCGGCGTGCAGGCCGTGTGGGGTGACTCGTGGCATACCCCCGACGGATTCTACTTATGGAATGGCAATTTACAGGATGGCATGGTCTCCGATCGCGCCGGTCTCCAGACCGAGCGCGGCGCGCTGACCGGTGGTCTCATTTCAATTCGCGGCAGCTACCCGGCCCCCACCGGCCCGGATTGGGGCTGGCGCATCGAGCTGGACCTGCGCCAGGGTGACCGGTTGCAGATGCGCATGGTCAACATCACCCCCGACGGCCAGGAGATGTTGGCCGTGCAGGCGGTGTACACGCGATAATATGATTTGGTAGTGACGGTCTCCAGTGCCTGGCGTGCGCTTTGCTTTTACACATTCTGGAGCGCTTCGCGCACGCGCGCAACATTGTGCTGCTGACCGACGACGACGAAGCCCAACTGCGCT
>CALMIB010000263.1 GCA_937863945.1 uncultured Longilinea sp. | reverse complement strand
GGCGGGCATTGCATCCCCAGTGACCCGCTGTACCTGGCCTGGAAACTGAACTCGGTCAATTACAACGCGCGCTTCATCGACCTGGCCTCCGAGATCAACACGGGCATGCCGCGCTTTGCCGTGAGCCGGGTGCAGGACGCGCTCAACGATGCCGGCAAGGCGCTCAAGGGCAGCAAGGTGCTGGTGCTGGGCGCCGCCTACAAGCCCGACATCGACGACCTGCGCGAGTCGCCGGCGCTGGACGTGATGGGCCTGCTGGAACAGAAGGGCGCGCTGGTGGAGTACCACGATCCCTACATCCCGGTCATCCGCGAGGATCACGGCGAGCGGCATTCGGTAGCCGACCTGATGGCGGCGGTGAAGGCCGCCGATTGTGTGGTGATCATCACCAACCACAGGGTGTATGACTATCCGGCCATCCTGGCTGCCGCGCAACTGGTGGTGGACACGCGCAACGCGTTGGGCGCGATGGGCAAGCAAAGCCCCAAGGTGGTGAGGCTCTAGTGGCAACCTACCTGGTCACCGGGGCGGCTGGATTCATCGGCGCGCGCGTCAGCGAATTGCTGCTGGCGGAGGGGCACACGGTGCTGGGCATCGACAACCTCAACCAGGCCTACGACGTGCGCATCAAACACTGGCGCCTGAAGCGCCTGCAGCCGTTGGCGGGTTTCCACTTTTACCACAACGATTTGTGTGACCGACCCGCGCTGGAGCGCCTGGCCGGCGAACACCCCCGCATCGACGCGATCATCAACCTGGCCGCGCGCGCGGGCGTGCGCGCCAGCCTGGAAGATCCGTGGGCTTTCCTTGATTCAAACACCACCGGCACGCTCAACCTGCTGGAGCTGGCGCAGCGCAACGGCATTGGCAAGCTTGTGCTGGCGTCCACCTCGTCCATTTACGGCGCCAATCCTCCTTACCCGACCCCTGAGGACGCCGACAGCAGCCACCCGCTGCAGGCCTATGCCGCCAGTAAAAAGGCTGCCGAGGTGCTGTGCCACGCCTATCACCACCTGTATCACATTGACGTGACCGTGTTCCGCTACTTTACCGTTTATGGCCCGGCCGGGCGGCCGGACCTGGCCATGTTCCGCTTCGTGCAGCGCATCGCCGAAGGGCGCACGCTGCACGTCAACGGCGACGGGTCGCAGTCGCGCGGCTTCACCTACATCGATGACATCGCGCGCGGCACCATCCTGGGGCTCAGGCCGCTAGGCTATGAGGTGATGAACCTGGGCGGGCATGAGTCGATCACCATCAACGGCCTGATCGCGATGATCGAGGAAATGCTGGGCCGCAAGGCAGCCATTGAGCACCATCCCTTCCACCCGGCGGATATGATGAACAACCTGGCCGACGTGCGCAAGGCCAAAGATACGCTCGGCTGGCAGCCGCGGGTGGGCCTGCGCGAGGGCGTGCAAAATCTGGTCGATTGGTACCTGGCCGAACGGGACTGGGCCAGCCAGGTCATGACTGAATGAGTCGTTTGCGATCCGCGGCCCAATCCTGGACGCAGGACCGCCTGCTGCGCAGGGTGGTGCGTAATTCCACTTACCTGTTTGCCAGCAATGTCATTTCCGCGATTTTAAGCATCGTCACGGCCAACCTGCTGGGCGTGGCCGTGTTTGGCACGCTGGGCATCGTTACCGGCTTTGTGTCCAACATCAACCGCTTGCTGTCGTTCCGCATGGGCGACGTGGTGGTCAAATATATGGGCGAAGCCCTGGCGCGCGGCGAAAAAGAACGCGCTGGCGCCGTGGTGCGGCTGGCCGCCCTGGTGGAAACCGCCACCTCGCTGCTGGCATTCGGCGCGTTGGTGCTGCTGGCGCCGCTGGGGGGGCGCTTTTTTGCCAAGGACGCGGCGCTCGAACCGTTGTTCGTCATATTCGGCCTCTCGATCCTGGCCAACATCGCCGCCGAAACGGCCACCGGCGTGCTGCAGGTGACCAACCATTTCCGCAGCCAGGCGCTGATCAACTTGGCCCAATCGGTGCTGGTGGCGGCGCTGGTGGCGCTGGCCGCCGCGCGCGGCGCCAGCCTGCAGAGCGTGCTGCTGGCCTACCTGGCCGGCAAGGTAGTGATGGGATTGGCGCCGGTCTTTGTGGCGCTGTACTGGCTGCCGCGCACGCTGGGCGCGGGCTGGTGGCGCGCGGACCTGCGCCTGCTGCCGCCCTGGCGCGAGTTGACGCGCTTTGCCATCAGTACCAATTTTAGCGGCACCATCAACGTGTTCGCCCGCGACAGCGAAGTGCAATGGGTGGGCTTTTTCTTTGACAACACCGTGGCCGGGTATTACAAAACCGCGCTGGCACTCGTCAACCTGGTGGTCATGCCGATCAATCCCTTTATCGGCACCACCTACCCCGAGATCACCCGCGCCATCGCCAGCCGGCAGTGGGCGCGCCTGCGAAAATTGTTGCGCCGGGTGACGTTGATTGCAGCCGGTTGGACCGCCGCCGTGGCAATTGGCCTGCTGCTCTTTGGACGCCAGGTGCTGTTCAGCGATTGGACCCTGTTCGGGCGGACGTTTCATATTTATTCCGGCAGTTTCCTGCCCGCGTTTGACGTGCTGATGGTGATCCTGATCGGGTACGGGGCGGCCAACATTTTATTCTGGAACCGCCCGCTGCTGCTGGCGCAGGGTTTGGCCGGCGACGCGCTCAGGGTCAGTTTCTGGTCCATGCTGGCCAAAGTGGCGCTGGCATTGATCCTGCTCCCCGGGGCCGGATATATAATGGAGGCATGGCTTTTGACAGGTTATTTTCTCCTATCGGTGGGTATCATGGTCTGGCGCGGTTTGAATTCCGCGGCGAAAACTGAAGCGAAGGAAGCAGGCACAGAGTCAGGACAATGAGAATCGCGGCAATCACCACTTCCAAAGTGCCCTCGACGACCGCCAACAGCATCCAGGCGGTCAAGGCCTGTCACGGCCTGGCGCAGTTGGGCCATGAGGTTTGCCTGTACGTGCCCGGCGACCGGACGGCTCCGTGGCCGAAGCTGGCCGAGCATTATGGTTTGACGGCGCCCTTCAGCGTCACCTGGCTGCCTTCGCGCAAAGTGTTCCGCCGCTACGATCTGGCATTGACGGCCGTCAATGAAGCGCGCGAATGGGATGCCTGGATGGTGTACACCTGGACGCTGCAGGCCGCGCTGCTGGCGCAGATGAAAGGCTTCCCGGTGCTGCTGGAATTGCATGACCGCCCGACCGGCCGGTTTGGGCCGTGGCTGTTCCGCCGCTGGCTGTCCACGCCCGGGCAAAAACGCCTGCTGGTGATCACCAACGCCTTGCAGGCCGCATTGGAACGCGAATATGGCGCTTTGCTTCAGGGCCTGCACGTGCAGGTTGCGCCCAATGCGGTGGACCTGGAACGCTACGCCAACCTGCCCGATCCGGCCGAGGCGCGCCGGCAGTTGGGATTGGCGGAGGGCACGACGGCGGTTTATAGCGGCCACTTTTATGCCGGCCGCGGCATGGACCTGTTGGTGGGGCTGGCGCAGGCCTTCCCGGAAATGAATTTCCTGTGGGTGGGCGGGCGCGAGGAGGACACGGCGCACTGGAAAGCGCGCCTGGCGGAGATGGGCATCCGCAATGTGACACTCACCGGTTTTATCGCCCAGGTGCAACTGCCCCTGTATCAGGCTGCCGGGGATTTTCTGTTGATGCCGTATGAAAAGCAAATTGCCGGCAGCAGCGGCGGAAACTCCGCCGATATTTGCTCGCCGATGAAGATGTTTGACTACCTGGCGACCGGCCGGGTCATCCTCAGCAGCGATCTGCCCGTGCTGCACGAAGTGCTCAACGACCGCAACGCGGTTTTTTGCCAGGCTGAGGATTTGCCTTCCTGGGAGAAAGCCCTGCGCGGCCTGCTCAAAGACGCCTCCCGCCGGCACGCGCTGGGCGACCAGGCGCGCAGCTATGCCCGCCTGCACAGTTGGCGCAACCGCGCCGAGCAGGCCGTTGCCGGATTTTTCGATTAGCCAGTTCAGGACGAAACGAGATTTTTTGATATGCGCGTAGCTAATTTCTTGCGCCGGCAGCCGGCCTGGTTGCGTTGGATGCTGGCCGTTGTTGCGGTAGCCGCGGTGGAACGGCTGGCAATGCTGGCGTTCTACCCGGCGGTTGCGTACGACGATACGCCCGGCTACCGCCGCCTGGCCGAAGCGATCCTCAACGGCTGGAACGGCTATGACGGCACGCGCACGCCGGGCTATCCGCTTTTCATCGCCTGGGCCGGGCCGGATCAACGCGTTTACCTGCTGCAATTGCTGATGGGCCTGGCGGTGACATTGATTTTCTTCTGGGTGGGCTGGCAATTGAGCGGCAAACCGGGGTTTGGCGCCGCCGCCGCGCTGGCGCACACGCTCAACCTGGGACAGCTCTTTTTTGAAGCCAACCTGCTGACCGAAACGCTGACCACCTTCTGGTTGGCGCTGGCCGCGCTGGCTGTGTTTGAAGCCGCGCGGCGAAAAGGCGCGGCGCGGATCGCCTGGGCGCTGACCGGCGGCCTGTTGGGTGGGCTGGCCGGGTTGACGCGCCCGCTATTCTTCTTCGTTCCGTTCTGGATCGCGATCTTTCTGCCGTTCACGGCCTGGCGGGAGGGGTGGCGCGCCCGGCTGACCGCTTTTGCCGTGCCGCTGCTGCCGGGTGTGCTTATCGCCGGGTTGTGGATCGGCTATATTTACAACACTTATCACATCTCCAGCGTCACCGTGATGAACGGCTACCACCTGGTGCAGCACACCGGCTATTTCTTTGAGTACGTCCCGGACGAGGATGCCGCCCTGCGGGATACCTACCTGCGCTACCGCGATGAACGCATCGCCGAGTACGGCACGCAGGGCAACACCATTTGGGGCGCCATCCCTGAACTGCAACAGGTGACCGGGTTGAGCTTTTATGACCTTTCGCGCAAACTGGCCAGCGTGAGCGTCAATTTGATCCGCGAGCATCCCCTGCTTTACGCGCGCACGGTGGTGAAGGGCTGGTGGTTGTTCTGGCGCGCGCCGTTCTACTGGCAGCCCGAAGCGATCGCATCGCCCGGGCTGCGCGCGCTGTTCAGCGGCCTGGTCACGGCGCAGCGCGGCGGGCTGGTGCTGGTGAAC
>CALMIB010000262.1 GCA_937863945.1 uncultured Longilinea sp. | reverse complement strand
CACCGGGGTTGCCACCGCCCGGGCTGCCTTGCCTTTGCGGCGCGCCCGCCGGATGATCCACACCACCAGCCAGATCGGAAGCCCGATCACCAGGCCAACCGGCACAACGTAGATCAGGATCCAGATCGCGGCCTTACCAAGGAACTGCAGTGTGTCCAGCAGAGCCTGCACGGCGTTGCGCGCGGTGCCCACCGGCTGCCAGCTACCCAGCTTGATGGGAACAACGGCTTCCTGCGCCTGGATATAGACGCTGACCGAAGATAACGCCGCGGCTTCCTCGTAATACTTCATCTGGCCGGTTTTGACCTCGATCTGCTCGCGGATGGAGGTCAAATCCCGGTAAACCGACAACACATCCTCGGTCTCGGTGGCCTGATCCATGATCTTTTGCAATTGAGCTTCGGCCTGCTTCAGGTTGCGCAGTTGCGATTCCAGGTCAACGTATTCCTTGGTGACATCCTGACCAGAAACATTCTCGGAAAGCACATCCTCTTCTGCGTTGGGAGTCAACGCACGGACGCGTTCCATTACGGTGTCCAGCCGGGTCGAATCGACGCGTATGGTGATGTTCGCTTCGATGACTTCCAGATCTCGATCAGTTGTCACTGTGCGTGAATAGGAATTGACCACGAAACCGCCAAACTCGCTGGCCATCGCTTTAATTGCATTCAGAGCTTCCAACGGTTTTTCCACCACGATGGACATATCGGCATTTTGAATCACCAGGCGGCGCGGAGCGGTTTCTCCAGATCCGGTGCCGAGTACCTCCTCGGAATAATCCGCCTCTTGCGGCGCGGCATCCGGAGCAGTCACGCCGTAATTGGCGGAATCGCGCCCCCCCGCAGGAGCCTGTGGTGCGGCAGCAGAAGCACACCCGCTTAAACTCATCGCCAGCAAGACGAACAATACAATGACACGCTTCATTCTCTCTTCTCCTCACTGTGACGTTCTGGCGTCTCTCCATCCATAGACGCTGCCGGCGCATGGATGGTTCCCGGAAAGCGGCCTACCAGCCGTCGGCCAGCCGGATGGCATGGCGTTGCGGCAAACCGGCTTTGAGAATGCGCTGTTGCACGCTTTGCACGTCATACGCCACCCGGCGCAATTCCCACTGCCCAAACTCAGGTTCATAGATGGCGTAGGAAGCCTCGGGGTTATGGTCGCGCGGCTGGCCGACGGATCCCGGGTTGAGGATCATGCGTTTCTCCAGCATGATGCGCTCGCCGCCGGTGGGCATGCGCCATTGCACCCCGCCCGTACCTGGATCGAATGTGAACACGGTGGGAACGTGGGTATGCCCGACCAGGCAATAATCGGTCATGAAATACTCAAAAGCGTTGGCGGCGCTGAAAACGTCCAACAGGTATTCCCAGATGGGAACGCGCGGGCTGCCGTGGGCCAGGGTCATGTCGCCGTCGATGTAGGTATCGGGCAGGGCGCCCAGGAATTCGCGGCTGGCAGGGGTCAACGTGGAGGTCAGCCAACGGATCGATTGGCGCGCCTCGTGGTTGAAGGATTTGATATCCAACTGCCCGAGCGCGGCAGCGTCATGATTGCCGATC
>CALMIB010000261.1 GCA_937863945.1 uncultured Longilinea sp. | reverse complement strand
TGATCCCCTCCTTCACCACCACCTTCTTCACCGTCAGGAAAAGGATCTTCAGATCCAGCAGGAAGGACTGGTTATCCACGTACCAGACGTCCAGGTCGAACTTCTGCTCCCAGCTCAGCGAATTTCGCCCATTGATCTGCGCCCAACCGGTAATGCCCGGCCGCACTTCGTGGCGGCGCGCCTGGTGCGCGTTGTACAGCGGCAGATATTCCATGCGCAGCGGACGCGGCCCGACCAGGCTCATGTTCCCCTTCAGCACGTTCCACAACTCCGGCAACTCGTCGAGGCTGGTGGCACGAAGCCACTTGCCGAAGGGCGTCATGCGCTGCTCGTTCGGCAAGGGCTTGCCGTGCTCGTCGTAGGCCTCGAGCATCGTGCGGAACTTGATCATGTCGAACGGCTCGCCGTTCAGGCCGGGGCGACGCTGGCGAAAGATCACCGGCGAGCCGAGGCGGCTGCGCACCTTCAATGCGACCCAAATCAGGATGGGCGATAGCAAAACCAGCGCAAACAGCGCCGCAAAAAAATCGAATAAACGTTTGATCATCTTCCGCCTTAACCTTCGAACCCGACCATGCCGTGTACCGACTCAGCCGAACCGCTGCACGTACTTCGCGAGTTCCTTCTTCATTCCCTTCCTGGCAGGCAATTGCCAAAGAATCTTGCACCAGTTGTGATTCCCCTCCACGAGGTAAACCCCGTCCTCACAAACCGCGATATCCCAACCAACGACGCGCGCCCTCGGCTCAACCCTCGACGCCGCAAGCGCAAGTTCAACCACCTTGTCCCAATGCGGGATTTCGATCGCGCGAAACTCCACACCCGTGATCGGATGTTTCGGGAAATACACTGCGCGCCCGGTGTTGGTGCTGACAGCGTCGCTGACCACCCGCCCCGTCCGATGGTCGACCACCGTGGCAAAACCACCGGCAGAAAGGTTATCCACGTCCGCTCCGTTACCGAAGCGAGCCCGAGCAAAAAGGATCTCGGCGTTCTTACCGTCGTTGCCCGTCACGATGCGCAAGGTGTTCAAGCACGACGGATTAACCCGCCTCAAGGCTTCGTGATTCACCAGGCAGCGCTCCAGGATGTAGCGACTCCCCTCGGCAAGCCTGACCTCGAGGATCCGTGCCACCTCGGCCGCCTGAAGCGCCTTGGCGTCGAGGTGAAACCCACCGGCTCCGCACTGGCCGTCCGCGGGCTTTAGAAACCAATCGCCGCCAACAAGGCTCTCGGCACGCGAAAAGTCGCTCCGCGCGTAGATAAACGAATCACCGCCGCTGGCCATAAGGTGCCCGAACTTCTGCATGAACCGCTCTTTGTGAGCGAACACGCCGATAGCGTCCTTTTCCACGAACCTGCGCTGCGCCTTCCACATCGCAGTAGTGCCCGCCCACTCCACCCGTTCGGCAGCGCCCTTGACCGGAAAGTCGAAGTACCAATACTCGTCCGGCGCCACCTCGTAGCGCAGACTCGAAAAGACGACGTCAGCGAGGCGCCCGTCTTTCATCAGGGTTTTC
>CALMIB010000260.1 GCA_937863945.1 uncultured Longilinea sp. | reverse complement strand
GAGCATGCCAACGTGATGGCGGCATGCACCACAAGCGAGGAAATCAACCTGGTGCTGTGCTACCTGGCGCGCAACCGCTACCAGGTCAAGCGGACCATTGCCCGCGTGAACAATCCCCGCGATGCCTGGCTGTTTGATGAAAAATTCGATGTGGATGTGGCGGTAAACCAGGCGGATATCCTCTCCAGCCTCATCCAGGAAGAAATGTCGATGGGCGATATGATGACGTTGCTTAAACTGCGCCGTGGCAACTATTCGCTGGTGGAAGAAAAAATCCCAATGGGGGCGCGTGCTGTGGGCAAAATGATCATGGATGTTCAGATTCCCGATCAGTGCGTCATCGCCGCGATCATCCGCAAGGGCAAAGTGATCGTGCCGCATGGTGTGACCACTTTTGAGCCCGGCGACGAGGTGCTGGCTGTGACGGATACCGAGGGCGCGAAACAGCTGGCGGAGTTGTTCAAGCCGGAGTAACCTGAATCAATTTTATGGCCCAAAATTAAGAGGATTCGCCGCGAGGATCGGCCCCAAAAAGGTTTGACCCTTTCAGACGATTACGGTATAATTTGCATTCGGCATTTTGCCTGAAACCTAGAGGATGTTGAAAGGATAGCGTTAATGTCTACCAAGCGGACTTATCAACCGAAGATTCACCGCCGCCTGCGCGTGCACGGCTTCCGCTCTCGTATGGCTACCGCTGATGGTCGCGAAGTTTTAAAGCGCCGCCGTGCTCGCGGCCGCCACAAACTGACCGTCAGCATGAACAATCACGTTAAACGGATTCGTTGGTAGCGGTGAGCCTGGCCAGGCCAGGAACGACAAACTGGTCGGGCCAGGGATGAAAAATCGGCCGCGGTTTTCAATCGCGGACTGGTACATGAGTGAGAAAAAGATTTCGTCTAACCCGGTCAACCGATTTCAAGCGGGTGCGGCGCCTCGGAAGATCCTATGCGCACCCGCTTGTTGTGTTGGTAGTCGACCCGAATCCGGAAGGCGGACTGCGCATCGGCATTTCAGCAGGTCGGTCCGTTGGCAACGCTGTCTTGCGGAATCGGGCAAAACGACAATTGCGTGCCGCAATCGATGGGCTGTTACCAACCCTGTCGCCCGGGAAAGATCTCATTTTTTTAGCGCGGCCAGCCATTCAACAGGCCAGCTTTGCCGACATTCAATCGGCGCTGAGCCGGCTCCTGGAACGGGCTGGAGTGCTGCGCACCGAAGGCGATTATGATAGAACGCGAACACCCCAATGAGCCACGTTTGCGCGATCTGCCTTTTTCATTGCGCAACTTTC
>CALMIB010000259.1 GCA_937863945.1 uncultured Longilinea sp. | reverse complement strand
CAGGTCATCTTTGGCATCCGCCCGGAAGATATTCACAACCCGCTGTTTGTTCCGGGAGGCATTCATGCCGCCCCGGTGGACGCGAAAGTGGACGTGACCGAATTAATGGGCAACGAAATCTTCCTGTACCTGGTCAGCGGCAAGAACAGCTTCGTCGCGCGCGTCGATCCGCGCACCCGCTTCACCATCGGCAGCAAGGTGCAGGTTGCCTTCAACATGGACAACTTCCACATCTTTGATCCGTCCGTCAACCCGGACAATCCCGTCGCCGTTCGTTAATTCAAGATCCAAACCTGGGCAGCGCAGGGTTTCCTTGCGCTGTCTTTGTTTGCCTATCTTCAGCAGGAAAGGGAATTATCAGGTAAAATCAGGGCAACCTGAAAATTAAATTCGTCAACTTGCGAGGGCAGTATGTACAAATTAGTATTAATCCGGCATGGCGAAAGTTCCTGGAACCTTGAAAACCGTTTCACGGGCTGGACGGATGTCGATCTTTCCGAAACGGGCGTCAAGGAAGCGCATCTGGGCGGGCAACTCCTCAAACAGGAAGGCTACACGTTTGATTTCGCTTATACTTCCGTGCTCAAACGGGCCATCCGCACGTTGTGGATCGTAATGGATGAGATGGATCTGATGTGGATCCCGGTGGAACGTGCCTGGCAGTTGAACGAGCGCCATTACGGCGCGTTGCAAGGCCTGAACAAAGCGGAAACCGCCGAGAAATACGGCAAGGAACAGGTGTTGATCTGGCGGCGCAGCTACGCCACGCCGCCGCCTGCATTGGACTGGAATGACGAGCGCCACCCGCGCTTCGACCGCCGCTATGCCGGCCTGACAAAGGACGAACTGCCGGCGTGCGAATCGCTTGAAATGACGCTGAAGCGCGTCATGCCCTACTGGCATTCGAGCATTGTGCCGCGCATCAAGAGCGGCCAAAACGTGTTGATTGCCGCACACGGCAATAGCCTGCGCGCGCTGGTCAAACACCTTTCGAATATTTCAGATGATGAGATCGTCGAATTGAACATCCCGACCGGCGTTCCGCTGGTGTATGAACTGGACGAGGATTGCAAGGAAATTCGCCACTACTACCTGGGCGACACGGCTGAAATCGCGGCCAAAGCCGCCGCGGTTGCCAAACAGGCGGAGAAGAAATAAACCCCGTAAAGGCAAGCCATCAAAAAAACGGCTGAATTTCAGCCGTTTTTTTGATGGCTACACTGGGTCAGGCGCGCTTGCGGGCCAGCAGATTTCCGCCAAGGATAAAGATGATTGCCAGCAGTGCGGTCACGATGCCCATGGCGATGAACCCATCCTGCCAGAGGCGCAGCGGAAAGAGGCGGATGAGTGAGTCGGAATACAAGAATAGCCAGGAGTCGCCGGTGAAGAATATCCGGTGGAAGGCTGTGAAAAGCCAATCGAAACTCACCACGATGGCAATCAGGATGGCGCCGATGATTCCCAGCGTCAGCCAGCCGCCGCGCGCAAACGCCCGGCCAAATTCGGGCACCCAGTCTCCGCGCCAGGCCCAGATGAGCCCCAGAGCCAGCGCCACGAACAGCCCCAGCCAGACCTTGACCATCAATTGGACCAGATTCTTGACGTCCAGCATGTGGCCCAACTCGCGCTCATTGTACAGCGGTGTGCCATCAGGCAGGCGTTGGTCTGCCAGGAAGGAGATCCCGGCATCGTTGAACAGGTAATCCAGTGAGATTTCACCCCATTTCAGGCGATCTTCAATGGTAAAGCCGTACGGGTCCGGTGGAAAGCCTGGCGCGTTGTATTCCACCTGCAAAAAGACCGGCTGAAAGACCAACCGGATGGCCGTCATCAACAAAAAGAACGGCAGGAGGAAGCTGACGATGCCAGCGGTGATCTTGCGCAGATTTGTCATGGTTGCATGCCTTCCATTTCAGTACTGGTAAAGAAATCCATCACCAGGTCGTTGGTGAGCCATTCGATGGAGGTCAGATCGTCGGTATAAACGATATCCCTATGCGGGGGGGGTTGCAGGTTGG
>CALMIB010000258.1 GCA_937863945.1 uncultured Longilinea sp. | reverse complement strand
TCGCTGCTCCTCCACAACGCATCCAGCGTTTGCAGCGCGGTCAGGTTGCGCACCGGCCAGGCGTTTTGCATCTTCTCGGGGTCGTCGAAGCGGTTCGAAGCCCAGGTCAGGTGCGCGCCGTCGGGCTGCAAGCCGCGGTCGGGCAGCGGCTGCACCGCCAGCCAAAAATTCCACAGCGGCAGGTCGTATTCCACCGCCAACCGCACAATCGTCGCGTTGATGCTGTCATCGCCCTCCAGGTTGTCCGCTTTGGTGGCCAGCACCGGCACCACGCCAAGCTCGATGGTGCGCTCGATCACCTTGCGGAAATTCTCCTCGAAGCGGTCGCGGTGCGGCACGTCGTTCGAGCCGACCAGCACAAAGGCATAGGCCGGCCGGTGGATGCGCAGTTCGCAATCCAGCGGCGACTCGGTGCCGCCGCACTGCTCGCGGTCAGCCCACAGCGGCGTCAGCAGCGAAGCCGCCGTGGCGCCTGGTTTGGCCGCCAGGCTGGTGCGCCCGTACGAACCCTGGAAGTGCGCGATCACCTCCTGAAGTTCGCCGTACTCGCCCAGCGAATAACGCTCCGGCCCGGCGTCGAAATCCGCCAGGAACCAGGCCGCCGAGGTTTCGCAGTCGCCGATCTTGGAGAAGCGCGCCGGGTCGTTGCCCAGTTCCTGCCCGCGCGCGAAAATCTTCCGCGCCCCGGCGGTCATCTCCGGGATCACCGGCCAATTGCGCCAGGCCAGCGGGTCGCGTGAGGGGGCGGCCGACGTGGGGGCGGCAGGCGTTTCGCCCGTGCCGACCGGCGATTCTTCCGTACCGGTGGGTAACGCCGTTGCCGTAGGAGCGATCGGCTGATCGCCCTCTTGTGTGGCTACCGGCGTTTCGCCAAATCCCGCGCACGCGGAAAGGATAATCAAAATCAGGAAGAATACGGAAATATTGCGCGTCATAGACAAGTAATAAAATCCTGTCGCCTTGATTGCGATCTCGTCACACCGATTAACCTTATCGTTCGCACGTCAATCCTGGCGCTATCAATTCAACCATCAGCCCCACCCCCTGCGCGTCGAGGTGCACCGCCGAATTGGTGAAGCGCGTCTCCGGCACCGCATCCCACAGGTCCAGGTAGGCCCAACCCTCAGCGGCGGCCAGTCCGGACAGTTGCGCGCGGTAGGCGTCGTAAGCCCAGCGCGGATAGAAGAAATTATAACGCACGTCCGAGTTGGCCCCCCGGCTGATCAAAACCGGCTCGTTCACCAGCAGCACGGGCGTCTCTCCGGCGGCCGCCATGCCGGCGCGCAGCACATCCCAGGCCAGCGCGTCGGCGGGCAGGTCGGGTCCGCTCAACCCCGCAAAACTCGTATTGGCTTCCAGGTCGCGGGCGGCGGGCGTGTACGTCTCGGGATAGTCCTGATCGATGCCGGTGGCTGCCCAGGGCAGCGCCAGCAGTTGCAGCCGCGCCAGGTCGGCCAGCGCGCGGCGCTGCCCGATGATGGTGCGCTGCCAGAAGTTGGCTTCGGGCAGTCCGGCCGTGTCCAGCGCCAGCCCGTATTTGGCCGCCAGCGCGGCCAGCTCGGCGCGGTTGTGAGCGGCAATTGGTGATTCAAGCTGCGTTTCGATTGGGAAGGATTGCAGCGTGACCGGCCAGATGATCAAATCGGGCTGGTAGGCCGCGGCGCGCTCGATCAGCATCAAATCCTTGGCCAGCGACATGGTCGGGTAGCCCAGGTTGTAAACGCGCACCTTCCGCCCGGCGCAGGTCAGCCCCAGCGCGTCCAACTGCCCGGGCAGCGTCTCATCGTTGCGCAGCAGCGTGCCCCACACCGACGAATCGCCCACCACCAGCACGCGGAATTCGCCGGCCGGTTTTTCGGGTCGCAGCGCCAGCGAAGCAAACATGGCGTCCAGGTCGTACAGCGACAGGTTGTACGAGCGCTGAATGTTCTCGCCGAACGGCAGCCGCACCCGCCCTGGAAAGATTGAATTGTAAACGCTCACCCGGCTCAGCCCGCCCGGTTGCAGCGCG